>JAILID010000047.1 GCA_024695465.1 Lachnospiraceae bacterium
GGTCACGACAAGCTTCGCGCCGTCATAAGTCCAGCTGCCCGGATCGGAGATCCCGTAGGCCTCGAATGCGAACACATAGGTCCCGTCCGGGTTAAAGGTCATCGTCGTCGCCCCGTCCGCACTTGCGACCGTCAGCGCCTCCGCCGGCTTTACGGCCTCTTCCCCGCCTTCGGCTTCCTCAGAACCCTCTTCTTCCTCGGTTCCTTCATAGGTCGTGACCGCTCCGGCCGCCTCGTCCAGCGTCCAGATCGTCTCCGGGACATAATCGAGAAGCACCGGGTAATCTGCGGAATCGTACTCGCCGTCGGCGTCGGAGCCGTCAAGATCAACATGCATCATGCTCTTCATCTGTTCGGAATAAGTATCTGTCTTCAGCTCAAAAACCACGTGATCCGCACGAGCCGTCGTCACCGTTCCATCACCGTTATCCGTATAGCTTCCCTCGGAAGTTGTCTTGCAGACAAGGCCGAGGCCGCTCGGATCGCCGATCTCCGCTCTTTTGCCGGAATCAATGACATAAGCGTCCGATACAAGCGTATAGCCGCCTGCGCCGTCAAGATTCAGGACCAGATCAATGTAGAAGCGGGCGTCCGCGCGGCAAAGTCCGCCCAAATCGGCGCTCAGGAACTGATGGGCCGGCATGACGTCAGCATCGGTATTCCCGTTTGCCTGATTGAAAGCAATCGTAAATTCCCCGGCAAGACCCGGCTTGGAGTAGTCGGCAATCGTTCCGTCGCTGAGCGTAAATACCGCACCCGGAACATAGTCAAGAAGCACCGGGTAATCATCGGAGTCGTACTCGCCGTCGGCATCGGATCCGTCAATATCAATATGCATCATGCTCTTCATCTGTTCAGAATAACTATCCGTCTTCAACTCAAATTTTACATGGGAAGCAGCCGAAGTCGTCACCGTCCCGTCGCCGTTATCCGTATAGCTTCCTTCGGAAGTTGTCCTATAGACAAGGCCGAGTCCACTCGGATCGCCAACCTCCGCCCTCTTGCCGGAATCAACGACATAGGCATCCGAAGTCAGCGCATAAGAGCCCGCGCCGTCCAGGTCCAGCACGATATCGACATAAAATCGGGCATCCGCGCGGCAAAGCCCACCCATATTGGCGCTCAGGAACTGGAAGTCAGGCATATTATCCGCATCGATATTGTTATTGGCCTGGTTAAAGGAAATCGTAAAGGTTCCCGATACCGAAGGCCCGTCCCCTGTTCCCTTTCCGCTGCCTCCGCTTGAGACGCCGGAACTGCCGCTTCCGCCTGCCAGCATAACCGTCGCAATAACAGCCGCAAGGCCGATGCCTGTCCCCGAAAAGATCATCCCAAGGGTCTTGTTCTTTCCGGCAGGAGCGCTTCCATTCTCGCTAAAAGCCCCGATAATGTTGTATATCATGGCTGTAAGCAAACAGACCGCCCCGACCAGGGACATGTAGATCGCTTCCTCGCCGCCGTGGCCGGAGTCATAATCGGAAACGATGCAGTTCCCGATGCCCTCTACCCGATCGCCGACGATCAGCATGGCCGACGCGGCCAAAAGGGCCGTGACAAAGAATGGCAGAAGTTTCGCGAACATTCCCCGGGAAGCTTTCATGCTGAAAAAGAAGAGCATCGCCTCACAGATAAAAGCCGCCGCGATGAAAGCCGTGATGACGCCGGATTTCATTTGCCCGAAAATATAATAGCCCGTCGTGTAGCTCATAAAAAACAGGATCGCACCAAGCGCCGTCAGGCCCAGAGCAACGCCTCCTGAGGACACACTCAGATGCAGGCCCTTTTTCTCATTTGTGGCCGCCATGATCATTTCCTCCTTTCATCTTTGGTTCCCATAAAGAAGAGAGCTGTAAACGCCAGGAACAGAACCGAGGAGACCGCCATAATTATCTGCAGCGCGGTCTTCCACCATACCTGGGTCTTCGCGGCCGCGGATTCCGCATCGATTCCGTTGAAGAGCGAACTGTTGACATAGGCATACAGCTTCCTGTGATAACTCTCCCTTAAGTACGACTGCAGCGCGACGTCCTTTTCCACCTCTTCGACTGTCAGCTTCCAGGTTGCCGCGCTGTTGGATCCGCCGAGCATCTGGTCGTTGCCGGCAGCCGCGCACTCCCTGGGCAGGAAATACTGAGCGGATTTCACGGAATCGGTCATCATAAAGCCCTTAAAGCCCCATTCGCCGCGGAGGATACCGTTCATAAGATCGGACGAAGCCGCCACATGCGTACAGCCGATGCGGTTGAATGCGCTCATGAGGCCTTTGATCCCGCCGTCGCGGATACCGATCCTGAAACCGCGAAGTTCATTTTCACGGGCCGCCTGCTCGTTTAAGAACAGAGCCAGGCCATCCCGGTTGGTTTCCGTATCGTTGAAGGCAAAATGCTTAACGTTGGTCACCATGCCATATTCGTTCAGAGCTTCATGGACATAGGCGCCTGCTTTGCCGGTGAGAACCGGATCTTCGGAATAGTAGGCGACATTCCGCCCGTTGTAAGGCGAACGGTGCAGATTCATACCGGGACCAAACCAGGTATTGTAGCCTGTCCAGAGACCGTCGTTGCCGACAAGGCGGCCGTATTCCTTCTGGAGCAGCGGCGAAAAGGTCGCGGCCAGGACAGGGGCACCCGAATAGACATCCGTATGTATGCCGTAACACGCGTCATCCTTCGCGACCTCAAAGATGGTTCCCTCGGTGCGCTGGCCGATGGTGGCGATAAGGCCCAGCGGGGAATCCGCCTTGGACTCGATCGGGACCGCAAGGGTCTCAATGTCCTCGAAGAAAGCAATATACTGGTTGATGAGTTCCTGAAGCGTCATCTGGTCAAGCGCTTTCTCATACTTCTCGTCATCGTAATCAAGGCCCCTTAAGCTGATCGCCCTGATTCCGTTATCCGCGCCGTAGGTAAAGCTCTCCGGGCCGTCGTAGGAGGCAAGCTGCGCCTTTGCATCATAGGTGGCGTTCCTTAACAGGGAGATCATCTCCCCGGTCGCGGCCAGGCTGTCAACGCTTGCCGGGAAGCTGTTCAGCCAGTCATTTCTGGAAAGATACGTGACTTCGAGCGCGCCCGTATTGTTGAGGTCAGCCTGATCCATACGGTTCTGTATGGTCACGTCATTTGAACTTGTGAAATAGCGGTCATCATCAAGGATCTCCGAGGCAGCCGCGCCGGAGCTCTCCGTCTCCTTCCCCATCGCCTTTAGAACCGCGTTGACCGCATCATGCGCGCCGTTGCCGGTCGCAAAATAATAGGTTCCGGCGGAAAGCATATAAGCCCCCTTCACGCCGTCATGCCCATAGGTCCGATCGTAACTGCAGATATCCTCAATATTGAAGCTGATCTCCAGCACCTCGCTGTCGCCCGGCTTTAAAAGTTTGACATCCGCATAGGAATCTTCATCCTCCTCACCGGTTTTGGCGTAACCTGCCAGCTGGATCGCGGACTTCTCGACGCCATTCGCGCGGTCGCTGTCGGTATAGGGCAGGGAGACATAGAGCTGCACCGTATGCTTTGCCGCCGTATCTCCGATGTTGGTGACTTTCACCTTCACCCGGGAATCCTTCTCGCCGCTCCAGTCGATATCCACATCCCTGATCTCTTCTTCGAAAGCGCTGCCTTCCAGACCATAACCGAAGGCGTAGCTGACTTCCTTGTCATAATCCCAGACAGAGCCGTCCTGAGACTGGCCCGCTTTCGCCTTAGAGGCGTTTCCCTGCCCCATGACCGCATCAAAATACCGGGTCTCATAATATTTGTAACCGGTATAGATCCCTTCCAGCTCCACTGTATACCAGCTGGCCCGCAGCGCATTGTTGTTCGTGGTCTCGATCTCGTCTTCATTTGAGAACACATAGATGCCGACATTCCGGGCCGCCGGGCTGAGCGCCGTATTCACCGCGAAGGTATCCGGAAGATGCCCGGAAGGAAGCACGCTCCCATTCAGGAGATCCGCAATGCCGTAGCAGCCGTAAGCTCCCGGGTTGCCGATCCAGAGGATGCTGTCGATCCCCTCGTCCTGTTTCAGTTCCTCGATCTCCATCACGCTGCCGGCATTGATGAGGACGACGATCTTGCCGAAGCCCTGCTGTTTGACAAATTCCACCAGATCCCGCTCGTCGTTGGACAGGGAGAAAATGTTCCCGGTCGGGCTGTTCGTGAACTCTTCCGGCTCAAAAAGGCCGTTTGCGCCCGGATAGAAGCAGCAGGATTCGCCTGCGTCCCGTCCCAGCACAATAACAGCCGCATCCTTATAGTCCCCGATCTTCCCGGCGTCATATTCACTGACCGGAACTTCGTTGATCTGGGCGCCCTGCTCCTCGTAGTCGTCAACGACATTTCCGCCTGAAGCCCGGAGCGGCTCGTAATCCTCTTCCATGTCCTTGTAAAACTGAACCATATCCGGATTCACGGAAAAGCCTCTCGCCTCCATGGCTTCATAAAGCGGGACGATATTGGACTCGTGGATCAGCTCGCCCATGGAGCCGCCGAACTGCATCTGATCCCCGCTCCGCATGCCGAAGAGCGTGACCCGGGTCCCCTCGATGGCCGGCGTTCCCTTTAAGGAGACGCTGCCCTCCGCCTGAAGTCTTTCCGCGTAGCCAATCTCCGCTTCGACAAGCTCGGAAGCGCTGGCGAAATCAGATGTGTACTCGTAATCGTCCGGGTCCAGGGTTCTTTTGATCGACGACGCATCGATTCCCAGGAGCTCGTTGACCCTGCTGGCCCAGGAATTCGCCACGCTTGACAGAACGCTGAACATCACGAGAATGGCCAGAAAGATGCAGGCTATGCCTCTTGAAATGTGACTTTTTGGTTTTTTCACTTTCCTTTCCTCTCTTTCTAAAGGTTTTGAGCCGTTTTCTATGGGAAATGAAAACCTCCTCCGACTCTCTTGTTTCCCACTTTAACAGATAAAAAAAAGCCGGGCAATAAGCCCGGCGCAAACGACATTTTTCTGTCGTAAACAACAGCCCATAGAAAACGGACAGGCCGCAGCCTGCATCTTACGTCGGTATCAGGATCTCCAGTGAAAAAATATTGTCCTCCGCGCGGATCACGGCGCTTCCTCCGTAACTTTTCACGATGTTTCGAATGCTCTTGGTTCCGTAACCATGGTTTTCCGCGTCCCGCCTGGTCGTGAGCGGCAGGCCGTCCGCCATGGCAAGATCCCCCTCATAGTAGTTTTCCAGCTGCAGAAACAGCATCTCATTCTCGTCCCGCACCGTCAGGCTGATGGTCTTTTTCTCCGGATCCATGAGCTTATCCACCGCCTCGATGGCGTTGTCCAGCGCGTTTCCGAGCAGCGTATAGAGATCCACGACCCTGATCCTTTGAAGGAAACGGCTCTTTACGCTGCAGGAAAGGCGGATCCCGCGGTTTCTGCAGTAAATGCTTTTCTCCGTCAGGATCGTATCCAGCGCTTCATAGCCGGTCCTGAAAACCGCGTCGTAAGAGTCGATGGAAGAACTGATGCGGGCAAGCTCTTCCTTTCTCTCCTCCGGCGCAATCTGCCGAAGCGCCCGCAGCTGGTGCTTTAAGTCATGGGCCTGCCGCCGGATCGTCTCCATGCTTTCCTTCGAGTATTCATACTGAGCCTTTCGGTCGCGAGCCATTTGGAGGATGATCTGCTTTTCATTTTGCATCATCAGCATCTCATATGCGTTGATCATGATAAAGGAGATAATCACGGAGAGCAGGATCAGGTTGAGAATCAGATAATAATGCAGGAAATGAAAGATTCCCGCATATTCCGCGTATTCCTTCAGTGGGGAAATGACGAACTCAAAGCTGTACTGAGTCGCGAAAATCAGGACATGATAGGAGAGATACGCCCCGAAATAGGACCAGGCCGTCTTGCGGGGTTCCTGATAAAAAGTGTTCTCATCCGCCGACAGACGGCCGCGAAGCTGATAGAAAGCGATCAGGAGCATGACTGCGTAGGATAGCGCCAGGATCAGCAGGTAGGCCGGCGGGTGTCTCTTGTCAAAATCCGGAAACAGGCATCTCGCGAAGAGATAGTAAACGATCGCGGACATGAAGTTCTCGGCAGCGACGCACATAAGGGAGCGGAAGAAGACGCCTGCCCACCCGGCCCTGTAGCAGATCCGTATAAACGCTGCCGGAAGAAAGACCATAAGAGCCCAATAGATCCCGGTCATCAGGAACAGGCTTCTTTCAGATGCGGAGAAAAGACGGGCAAGCGGCACATAAAGCATGGCCGCAAGGACGGAGACGGCCGAGCACATAATAACCCGAAGACGGCAGTTCGGTCTTGGCGGGAGGATTCCCTGACAGAGAAGCAGCAGGAGACAAAGCATCCCTGAAATAAAACGAAATTGATCGATATAGGTAAGATACGTATCCATAAAAACGCCTCAGCCGTGAAGAAACGCGATATAATCTTCCATCAGAAGCTCCTTATAGGAGCGGCCGATCGGAACAACGCGGTCATGAAGGATGACGCCCTGGGAGCGGATATTTTTTACGTGGACCAGGTTCACCATGTAGGATTTATGGCAGCGGCTGAAATGATACTTCTTGAGCAAAGTCTCCTGCTCCTTAAAGCTGCCTCGAACCTGATGCTCTACCTTAGCCGTGTGGTAGATGAGGTAATGCCCCATCACCTCGACGTAGAGGATATCCTCCGCATTCACCTGGACCGGTCCGGTCTGGGCGTTTAAAACCAGCCGATCCGGCCGCCTCTGCCTCACTTTCCGCAGGGCCCGGCCCAGCTTCATCGCAAAATCATAATAGCCAACCGGCTTCAAGACGTAATCAACCGCTTCCACCTCATAGCCGTTGATCGCGTACTGGGCGATATTGGTGACGAACATGATCTGCACCTCGTTGTCCAGCTGCCGTATCTTCCGGGCCGTATTGAGGCCGTTGGTCCCCGGCATGTCGATATCAAGGATGATGATGTCGTGATCCGGCTGGTAATCCTCCAGCAGCTCGTCACCGCTCCCGAAAGACAGCAGCTCAAAGCAGGAGCCGTTTTCGGCCCCAAAGCGTCCGACATAGGAAGCCAGCTGCTGTCTCATTTTCGGATCGTCGTCGACGAGTGTGATCTGCACGGGATAACCTCCAGGAACTTTCACAATATCATATCGCGGCAGCCGTCTTTTTAAGGGGCGGGCAGGCTCCGGCCCGCCCCAAGACACCGCAGAAGAAAAGGCGTAAACAACACGCGTTTGCGGTATCTATCTGCCGCGCGCGGAGAAACACTGAAACCTTCTTGCGCGGCCGCATACAGATAAATATATTATAGCACAGATCTCCGTCTTTCGAAAAGAAAAGACCTGAATCTTTCGATTCAGGTCTTTAGCCGGGCGTTGTCAACGACAGATTTGGTATGGTCAGCTCGTTATATGCAGACAAAGCGGTCTACACGGAGGAATACAAAACTTCCGCGGCGAATCGCATGGGATTCCCCTCAGACACTGTCGGGCCTATGGACGGCTTCAAAGGAATGCAGCCATATACAAAGGCAATGTGATGATTCCATCATCGCTTATGCCTATATTCCCGTCAACAAATTTATATCCATACCCAATATCCGTTTTTTTCTCTACGAGCGATTTCAGGGACCTCGCGCGCGCATTCCCACTTTTCACTTCAATTGGGACCAGTTTAATTGACGCTATCAGCGAAAGGCTGGACAAAGAACTGCCCGGACTCAGGGGTTTTTCTGCTCGAAACCTTCGGAACATGCGCACTTTCTATGAAGAATGGGCAATGCTCGACCGTGCTGCGGTTGGAACAGGAAAGATCGAAGGATCTATTTTGGCAGATGCATCTGCCAAAACTTCTGACGAGGCTGTCCTTCAAATTTGGCAGACGCGTCTGCCAAATTCAGATAGCTTTCCGATGGACAATTTCCTGCACATAGGGTTTTCCCATCACACGCTTATTCTGTCAAAGATCAAAGATTATAATGAACGCCTGTTTTATATCAAGCGGGCGGTTTCTGAGCAGCTAAGCTTTGAGGCACTAAAACAATCCATTGTTGCTGACGACTACCATCACCAGGGCAGCCTGCCGAACAACTTTATGCGGACCATTTCTGCCGTGCAGCAAGCGTTAAAGGCAATCGGCACGTTCAAGGACGAATACCTGCTTGATTACATCAACGTGGAAGAGCTGGATGTCCGTGATCGACAGGATATCGACGAGAAGATGGTGGAAAACGCCATCATCCACAATGTCAAGGACTTCATCCTGACATTCGGAAAAGACTTCGCATTTGTACGGAATCAGTATCACCTGGACGCTTTTGGTGAGGATCAGTATATTGACCTGCTGTTCTTCAACCGGGAGCTGAACTGCCTCGTGGCGGTGGAGCTCAAGAAGGGAAAGTTCAAAACGTCGTATTTGGGACAGTTGCATGGATATCTGAGCGTGCTCGACGGTT
>JAILID010000051.1 GCA_024695465.1 Lachnospiraceae bacterium
TGCAACGATTTGATACAACTTGGTTAAAATCCCGGCAGGAGCCTTTCACAACCATATGTGACTGGCTCCTTTTTGAAGCTCTGAGCATAACGGGAATGAGCCCATAACCCTGCCCGTCATATCCGGGAGCGCAAAGCCGCAAGCGCTCCGGATGAAAATTATAACGATGCGCGGCGTTGGTAATGGATTGGCGGGTCCCGTCATCCTTCACAAACATAGTCGTGACAGGCGTGGCGCAGTCTTCCGGACGAACGATCCGGCTGGTGTCGACTCCGCAGCGGGAAAGCGCCCCGATCACCATGCCGCCTGCCTCATCCTGCCCGAGCGCGCATAAGATGGCGGTCTTAAGGCCCAGCTTCGCCGCGGCCATCGATTCGTTGACCGCCTCCCCGCCGACACTTAAGGAACCGGAAGCCGCCCGGAAGCCGGACGCGGAGATCGGGCTCGGATCAAATCCCTTAATAAGCGAATCCACCAGCGCGGCTCCGATACAGATCAGGTCATAAGAACCTTCCGCGGGGGAAATGAAAGACTGCTGCTTCATGACTTCAAATCCTTTTCAGATTTCTCCGCGTCGAAAAGCGCCTTATACTCGCCGTAACCCTGCTCCTCCAGCTCCTCATAGGAAATGAACTTCAAGGAAGCGGAATTGATGCAGTAGCGAAGCCCGCCAGACTCCTTCGGGCCGTCCGGAAAGACGTGTCCCAGATGCGAATCAGCCCCGCTCGAGCGCACCTCCGTGCGCGTCATTCCGTAAGAAGTATCGGTGTGTTCCGTCAAGACATCTTCGCTGATCGGTTTGCTGAAGGCCGGCCAGCCGCAGCCGGAATTATACTTGTCAAGAGAGCTGAAAAGCGGCTCCCCGCTGACCACGTCGACGTAGATGCCTTTCTCAAAAAACTCGTCATACTCGCCGCTGAAGGCCCGCTCCGTCGCCGCATTCTGCGTGACCTCATAGGCCAGGTCGCCGATCCGCGCCCGGAGCTCCTCCTTCCGGGCTTTTTCGAGCTGCATGAAGCTTGCCGGGATATGGCAGTATCCCCCGGGGTTCTTGTCCAGATACTTCTGGTGGTATTCTTCCGCCCTGTAATAATTCCCGAGCGGCAGGACCTCCACCGCAAACTTCGTCCCCGCAGCTTCCTCCTTAAGCCGGTAAAGCTCCTCGATCTCCGGAAGAAGGCTCTCATCCTCATAGTAGATCCCGGTCCGGTACTGGACGCCGATATCATTTCCCTGGCGGTTCAAGGAAGTCGGATCGATCACCATAAAATAAAAGTCAAGCAGTTCCTTCAAGGAAACCCGTTCCGGGTTGTAGACCACCTTTACGGTCTCCGCGTGGCCGCTGCCCTCGCAGACCTCCCGGTAAGTCGGCTCCTCGGTCCCTCCGTTGGCGTAACCAACCTCCGTAGAGAGCACGCCCTCGAACTGGTCGAAAAATTTCTGCGTTCCCCAGAAGCAGCCTCCTGCCAGATAAATCGTCTTCGCGTTTTCCATATCTTCCTCCGAAGCCTTCTTATTTACAACAATCTCCCTGTCTCCCGACGGAGCCGCTTTCACATAAGGGCTCGTATAAGCCCGATGGATGCAGAAGGCGACCGCGAGGACCATAAGGGACCAAAATAGTATTCTGTACATAGTTAATCTGGATACTTTCATGATAAAACCTGACTATGTGTGGAGCGCCGTGCGCGCCTGCCCGCCAGGGCGCAGGCACATTGGACGGGCTGACAAAGACCGAATGCCTGCGCCGCGTCAAAGCACGAGTTTCTTGTTAAGGACCGCGTGAGCGAAAAGCACGGAACGATCCGGCAGACAATCGCTTTTGCGGCGGCGCGGGAGCGCGAAGCGCGGAACGCTCCGGCGGCAAGCGCTTTTGCGGCGGCGCCTGCTATCAAATAACGCCTGTCAACTCTTCAGTTCTTAAAACTGTGGATCGGCGCGGGAATCCGTCCTCCCCGGCTGACAAAACGGCTGCAGCCGAACGAATTGACCGGCATGACCGGCGCGTGTCCCAGAAGGCCCCCGAATTCCACCAGATCCCCGGCCTTCTTTCCCCAGGCCGGAATCAGCCGGACCGCCGTGGTCTTGGCGTTTACCATGCCGAGCGCCATCTCGTCCGCGATAATGCCGGACAAGGTCTCTCCGGAAGTATCGCCCGGAACCGCGATCATATCAAGGCCCACCGAGCAGACGCAGGTCATGGCCTCCAGCTTCTCCAGCGTAAGGGCGCCCGCCTCCACCGCTTCGATCATCCCCTGATCCTCGCTGACCGGGATAAAGGCCCCCGAAAGTCCTCCGACATAGGAAGAAGCCATGACCCCGCCCTTCTTTACCTGGTCGTTCAAAAGCGCCAGGGCGGCCGTCGTACCGGGCGCCCCGGGATGCTCCAGGCCGATCTCTTTCAGGATATCCGCCACCGAATCCCCGATGGCCGGCGTCGGAGCCAGCGAAAGATCCACGATTCCGAACGGTACGCCCAGACGCCTTGAAGCCTCCCGGGCTACCAGCTGGCCCACCCTGGTGATCTTGAAAGCCGTCCTCTTGATCGTCTCACAGAGAAGCTCAAAATCCGAATCCCGGCAGGCTTCAAGCGCGTGCTTGACGACTCCGGGACCCGAAACCCCGACGTTGATGACCAGATCCCCTTCCGTCACGCCGTGGAAAGCCCCCGCCATGAAGGGATTGTCATCCGGAGCGTTGCAGAACACGACAAGCTTGGCGCAGCCCAGGGAATCGCGTTCCTTCGTCTCCTCCGCCGCCTGTTTGATAATCTTTCCCATCAGCCGGACCGCATCCATATTGATCCCGGTTTTGGTCGAGGCAAGGCTTACGGAACTGCAGACCCGGTCCGTAAGCGCAAGGGCCCTGGGAATGGACTCGATCAGAAGTCGGTCCGCCCCGGTCATGGACTTGGAGACCAAGGCGGAGTAGCCGCCGATGAAATTGACCCCGACGGCCTTGGCACATTCATCCAGGGTCTTCGCGATCTCGACGAAATCTTCCGGCTGCCGGCAGGCCGCGCCCCCTACGAGCGCAATTGGTGTGACCGAAATCCTCTTATTGACAATTGGAATGCCGAATTCCCCTTCAATCTCCCGTCCGACGGCCACCAGATCCTTCGCCGCGGTCAGGATTTTCATTTTTATATTCTCTCTCAGCTCGGCAAGATCCGGACTGATGCAGTCGAGAAGGCTGATGCCCAGCGTGATCGTCCGGACGTCCAGATTCTCGTGCTCGATCATCTTATTGGTTTCATTTACTTCAAATATGCTGACCATGGGTCCCCCTTAGATGCGGTGCATCATCTGAAAAATATCCTCATGCTGCACATGGATCTGGCAGCCGATCTCCTCGCCGATCTGATGGAGCTCGTGGCGGATCTCCGGGATCGTCTTCTGGGAGCCGGCCATGTCCGCCACCATCATCATATTGAAAAAGCCGTCTACGATCGTCTGAGAGATATCCAGGATATTGACCTGGTTGCCGGCCAGATAAGTGCAGACCTTCGCGATAATGCCGACGGTATCCCGCCCGACCACCGTTATAATTGTTTTTTGCATTCTTTCCTCCTTCTACCACTCCACCGGCTCGCTTACCATATCCCGGTGGGCGATTGTTATGTTGAAGTCCCCGGACATCCAGGGATTGTCCCCCAACGTCACTTCCGTACAAACTGTTTCATAGGCCAGCGCCTCGTAATTGTTCTCCCTGGACAGGTGGCCCAGAAAGACATGCCGGACCTTGTCGTTCAGCAGCCGGCCCAACAGCTGTCCGGCGGTCTCGTTGGAGAGATGGCCGTGATCGCTCAGGATCCGCCGCTTTAAATAATAGGGATACCTCCCTGCCTCCAGCATGTGGACGTCATGGTTGGATTCGAGAAGAAGGACGTCCAGGCCGGTCAGCTGCCTTTCAATGTAGCTGTCATAGCAGCCCATATCCGTGGCGACGGCGCAGCGCTTTTCGCCGGATTCGATCCGGAAGCCCACCGGTTCCGCCGCGTCATGGGAGATGGCAAAGGGGAAAATGAAAAGCCCGCCCAGCGCGAACGGGGCGTCCGCCTCGATCACATGGCAGAGTCCTTCCGGAATTTTTCCGACGGAAGCGCATTTTTTGATCCCCTCAAGGGTCCCCTTCGTCGCGTAGATCGGGATCCCGTAGCGGCGGGCCAGGACCCCCAGACCCTTGATATGGTCGGAATGCTCATGGGTCAGCAGGATCCCGTCCACGTCTTTCGTCGTCATATCGATCTCATTTAAGCCTTTCTCGATCCGGGTCCCGGAGATGCCGGCGTCCACCAGCAGCGAAGTCGTCCCGTCCCCGGCAAAAATGCAGTTCCCACTGGAACCGCTGGCTATACTGCAAAATCTCATTCCCTGTTTCCTTTCATGGCGCTTTTGTATCCCTCCCCAAGGCATCTTCGCACAAGGCGGTCAATCTGCCTTTTCGTTTCCTCGAAATCCCCGCTGTTGTCGATCACCGCGTCCGCCCGCTTCCGAAACGCTTCGTCCGAAAGCTGGGAGGCCATCACATTCCGGATGCGGCTTTCATCGTAACCCCGGCTTTCGGCGAGCCGGGCGGCCCGGACCGCCTCATCGGCGCGGACATACCAGATCTCGTCGAGGATCTCCTCGTAGTGATCCTCCAAAAGCAGGGCGGCCTCCAGCACAAAAAGCCTGGCAGCTTCCGCCCCGGCCTTTTCCATCTGCCTTTCGGCCTCCCTGCGGACGGCCGGATGGATGATGGCGTTCATCCGCTGCCTCAGCTCTTCATTTCCAAATATCTTCCGGGCGATCAGAGGCCGGTCAAGACTTTGATCCTCCCGCACAACAGCTTCCCCGAAAAGCCTGATCACTTCCCGATAGCAGGCCCCCTCCGGCAGCAGCAGATCCCGGCCGACATCGTCCAGGCGGAGAACAAAGGCTCCCCAGCGTTCGGACAGATAATCCAAAACCCGGCTTTTTCCGGCACCGACCCCTCCGGTCACGCCGATTTTTTTCATTTTCTCCCTGTCATTTTGCCTCATACCAGTCGCCTCCGATGTGGCAGTCCGCAACGAGCGCCACCTTAAGCTCCGCGGCGGCCTGCATTTCCTCTATGAGGATGGCTTTCGCCTTTTCGGCCTCCGCCTCGGGGGCTTCGATCAAAAGCTCGTCGTGGATCTGGAGGATCAGCTTCGCGTCCATCTTTTCCGCCTTCAGCCTTTCAAAGACCCGGATCATGGCGATCTTGATGATATCCGCAGCCGTCCCCTGGATCGGGCTGTTCATGGCAACCCGCTCGCCAAAGGAGCGCTGCATGAAATTCTGGGAGGAAAGCTCCGGCACGGGCCGTCTTCTGCCGAAAAGGGAGACGGCGTATCCTTCCTTCTTCGCGAAGGCGACAAGTCCGTCCAGGAATTCCCGGATTTTGGGATAGGTCGCGAAATAGTCGTTGATGTAGGCCTGGGCTTCCTTTCTGGAAATGGAAAGACCCTGGGAAAGCCCGAAGCTTGAGATCCCGTAGACGATCCCGAAATTGACCGCCTTGGCGTTGCGGCGCATGAGATCCGTCACCTCGTCAAACGGAACGTGAAATACCTGGGACGCCGTGGTCCTGTGAATGTCCCGGGCCTCCCGGTAAGCCTCGATCAGCTTCTCGTCCCCCGACATGTGGGCCAGGATCCGAAGCTCAATCTGGGAGTAGTCGGCGTCCACAAAGACGCAGCCCTCCGCCGGATAGAAGCATTTCCGGATCTTGCGTCCCAGCTCCTCCCGCATCGGAATATTCTGGAGATTGGGATCGGTGCTGGAAAGTCTCCCCGTTGCCGTGATGGTCTGATTGAAGGTCGTCCGGATCCGCCCATCCTCCTCGATGCAGTCCTGGAGTCCGTCCGCGTAGGTGGATTTCAGCTTGGAAAAAGTCCGGTATTCGAGAATGTTCGCGACGATCCGGTGCTCCTCCGCCAGCTTTTCCAGGACGTCGGCGGCTGTCGAATAGCCTGTTTTGGTCTTCTTGCTTCCCGGGAGCTTCATTTTCTCAAATAAAATATGCCCGAGCTGCTTGGGGGAATTGATATTGAACTCCTCGCCCGCCTCCTCGTAAATTTCCTTCGTCAGCTCCTGAATCCGGCTGTCCAGCATGGCGCTGTAATCTTTAAGCGCCTTCCGGCTTGCCAGGATCCCTTCCTTCTCCATGGAGGACAGAACCCGGACAAGAGGCATCTCCACTTTGTCGAAAAGCTCTTCCATCCCTTCCCGCGCGAGGCGCTCCCGAAGCGGCTGCCGGCTCTTTAAAGCAGCCGCCGCTTTCATTCCGGCCAGACGGATAAAGCTTCTGTCAACCTGTTCGGAAAGCTTTTCCTCCGTCAGCCCCTCTTTCTTCGCCTGTTTGGCCAGATCGGCAAGATAAGCCGCCGGTCCCTTCTTCCCAATCAGCTCTTCCTCCGATTGAACGCGAAGATTGCTGTAGCCGGCCGCAACGGCGTCGTAGGTCCAGTCAGACTTTAAGGGATCAATGAGGTAGGCCGCGACGATCGGATCAAACAGCTCTGATTGCACCTCCGAGGGGAGCGCCCGGCAGAGTTCCTTGGCGTTTGCGGCCGCGATCTTCTTTTCTTTTCCGCAAAGAAGCGCAAGCTTATGAAGCAGCCGCTCCTGCGTCAGAAATCTTCCGGAAAGCATGGCCGCATAATGGTCCGCAAAGGCGATCCCGACGGCGAAAAGCCTCCCTTTCTCCCAGACGAGGCCCAGGCCGATCTCTTCTTCCTCCCCGGCCCTCTCAAAAAGCTTCTCCGCTTCTCGAAGGTCCGAGACCTCCTTGATATCAAGGACTTCGGCGGCCGCCTTGTTTTCATTTTCAAAACGGGAAAGAAAACTCTTGAAGCCAAGGCGCCGGAAGATCTCATAGGTCTTTTCGTTATAGATATTGCCGAGGCTTAAGGCCGCCTCGTCGGCATTTACGGGAGCGTCGGTTCGGATCGCGGCCAGATCCTTGGACAAAACCGCGAGATCATAGTGCTCCTCCATGGCCGTCCGGGCCTTTTTCGGGCTGATCTCTTCCCGGTGCTCATAGGCGTTTTCAATGCTGTGATACCTGGCTATGATCGCCGAAGCCGTCTTGGGGCCGACGCCCGGAAGGCCGGGAATGTTGTCGGAAGAATCGCCCATCAGGGCCTTCATGTCAATGAACTCCTTGGGGGTCACGCCCATGGCCTTCTCAACATCGGCTGCCAGGTAGGATTCGTAGGTCGTCTGGCCGCCCCTGGTCTTCGGGATGACGATCCGGATCCGGTCGGTCGCGATCTGGAGCAGGTCCCGGTCTCCGGAGATAAGCAGGACCTCCGCTCCTTTTCTCTCATAGATCCCGGCCAGGGTTCCCAGAATGTCATCGGCTTCCCAGCCGGGCAGCTCCATATGGGCGATTCCCATGGCGTCCAGCACCTCCTTGATGAGAGGAATCTGCTCATGGAATTCATCCGGGGCCTTCTGTCTCGTCCCCTTGTAGGCTTCGTACTTTTCATGGCGGAAGGTCGGGGCGGCGGTATCGAAGGCCACCGCCAGGTAATCCGGCTTCTCATCCCCCAGAATCTTGAAAAGGATCGCCAGGAATCCGTAAATGGCGTTTGTATGCGTTCCGTCAGGCGCCGTCATGGCAGGCGGCATCCCGTAAAAAGCCCGAAACATCAGGCTGTGTCCGTCGATCAATACGATTTTCTTCTCCATCAAAAACCTCCTGTTATGTTCCGCACGCTTTCTGTCAGCATGGGCAAAAGCTCCGGAATGAGTTCCATGAGCGCCATGGCGGCCAATACGGCCTCCGCGGCGGCAACGCTGACATAGAATAAAACTCTTTCAATCCTGCTGAATCGGATGCGGTTTTCATTTTCCTTAAGATCCTCCAGAAGGAGCTTCCGCATACTGTAGGATTGGGAATCCGGATCTTCTCCTTCCTCCAGATAGGAAAGCACCCGGTCAATCGTGAAATAGGTCTCCAGTTCCTCGTAGCAGGAATCGCATTGCCTGACATGCCGGATGAAGGCTTCGCATTCCTCATCCGTCATGTTTCCCTCGATATAATCATTCACCATGCTTTTTATCTGTTTGCATTCCATCTTTTTCTCCTCTTCTATCCTGACTATTATAATATGAAAAGGGAGGAAACGCAATTAGAGCCGGGGACAAATCTATCGGCCGTTTTCCGGCAAATATTGAAAAGAGCGTTTCAAATTGCTACAATAATAAGGATTCTTTTTCTCAATGATTCGGTTCCCAGGACAATGGAGGCATAACATGGAAAATTTAAGCGGAAAATGCATCATACTCGGCGTCAGCGGCGGGATCGCCGCCTACAAGATGGCGAATACGGCCAGCGCTTTAAAAAAAGCCGGAGCCGACGTCCACGTGCTCATGACCAAAAACGCGGCACAATTCATCACGCCCATAACATTCGAGACCCTGACCGGCAATAAGTGTCTCATCGACACCTTTGACCGGAACTTCCGTTACGATGTGACCCACATTTCCCTGGCCAAGGCGGCGGATGTGATCCTGATCGCTCCGGCCAGCGCGGATATTCTGGCGAAGATGGCAAACGGCATAGCCGACGATATGCTGACGACGGTCGTCCTGGCGGCAAAGTGCAAAAAAATAGCTGCTCCGTCGATGAACACAGCTATGCTGGAAAACCCGATCACCCAATATAATATTGAAAAATTAAAACAATTCGGCTTCGGCATCATCGAACCGGCAGAAGGGCTCCTGGCCTGCCGGGACAGCGGCAAGGGCAAGCTGCCGGAGACGGAAGTCCTTCTTGACCACATCGCCCGGGAGATCGCCTGCCCGAAAGATCTGGCCGGCCTTCGCGTCACCGTGACCGCCGGACCCACCCGGGAAGCCCTGGATCCGGTCCGCTACCTCACAAACCACAGCTCCGGAAAGATGGGTTACGCCATCGCCCGGCGCGCAATGCTGCGGGGCGCGGAGGTGACCCTGATCTCCGGCCAGACCGCGCTCCCTCCGGTTCCTTTCGTCCGCCAGGTGGACGTAACGAGCGCAAAGGATATGTTTGAGGCCGTGAAGGAAGCCCTTCCCGAAAGCGATATCCTGATCAAGGCCGCTGCCGTCGCGGATTACCGCCCGGTCCGGATCGCTTCCGAGAAGATCAAAAAGAAGGACGGCGAGCTGGCCCTGGCGCTTGAACGGACGGATGATATCCTGGCCTACTGCGGAACAAGGCGCCATCCCGGACTCTTCCTTTGCGGCTTCTCCATGGAAACCGAAAACATGCTTGAAAACTCAAGGAAGAAACTGGAGAAAAAAGGCCTTGATATGATCGCCGCCAACAACCTGAAAGTGGCAGGGGCCGGTTTCGGGGTTGCCACCAACATCCTGACCCTGATCACGAAGGATGGGGCCCTGGAGCTGCCCCTCATGTCCAAGGATGACGCGGCAGGCCTTCTCCTTGACGAGATCCTGAAAAGAAGGGCGGAAGCTTAACCCAAAAGCCCTTCCAGGCCCCCGTAGGCTTCCAGGGTATCCGCGATCAGGGCGTCCAGGGCCTTCATTCCGAGAAGCTCTACCGGCGCCCGGTCGTCTGTCAGGATCCGCTCCCCGCCTTCCTCTTCCTTGAGGCCGGAAAGAACGGACAAAAGCTGCCCCTTCAGCGGGTCCTGATCTTCCAGTTCATTCGTCCTGCGCTTCAGGTTTTCGACTATGTTTTCATTTTCCGAAGCGAAAAGAACCTCATTGGTGTTGTTCGCGACGAGCACAGTGCGCACTTCCGGAAACACGGAAACAATCGTGTCGATGAGGTAGTCATTGATCCCCCCTTCGACGTCGGTCTTCATATTCATATTTACGACCATGACTCCGCCCGGCTTTAAGTGCTCTTTCACCAGCGTAAAAAACTCCGCGGAAGACATCTGGAAGGGGATCGTGATATCCTGGTAGGCGTCCACCATAATGACGTCGTAGCTTCCGGCGTTTCGAAGGCAGGCCCGGCCGTCTTCTACGAGAACCGGGATCTCCTCCGGAAGATCAAAATAGCGGCGGGAAAGGTCTGCAATCTTCTGATCAATCTCGACGCCTTCCGCCGTCATGCGGGGATAGAATTCCAGACATTGCCTGGCATAGGTTCCGGTTCCCATCCCCAGCACCATAAGGCTTAAAGGATCCTCTTTCCCGCCGACCATAAGAGGGGCGGCCAGGGCGTAGTCGTAGTACATCCCGGTAAGGCCCCCGCCCTTTTTATAGATGGACTGGATTCCTTCCAGCACATTTGTTGACAGAATGACCGAATCTTCATCTTCCCGAACCCGGAGGTAGTTGTAGATGGACTCATCTTCATAGAGAAGATCCTTTTCCCAGAAGGCAAAGCTCGTGTCGAAAGGAAGAACGATAAGGGCGATAATTCCCGCGGCGAACATCGCGCCCCGAAGCCGGTGCTCACCGATTGAAAAAAAATAAAAGGCGGAGAGAAGGGCCAGAATCCCCGCAAAAATATAGAAGGTCACCGCCGTTCCAAAGCTCGGAATCGTGATGAAGGTCGGGAGAAAGGTTCCCAGGATGCTGCCGATCGTCCCGCAGGCCTCTATGGTGCCTACGGTCCTGCCGTTATCCTCTAAGCTCCCCGTCGCGTATTTGATGAGCGAAGGCGTAACCGTTCCCAGCAGCATGAGGGGAAAGACAAAGAGAACCAGGCAGGAAGCGAAAGAGGCCCACACGAGATAGCTGCCCTTTACCGCCATAACGACCAGAAAAGTGATGCCGAGGATCAGGTACCTGCCGGCGATGGGGATTAAGGCCGTCCATACCGCGGCGGCCAGCAGTCTTCCGTAAAGCCGCCTGGGACTGGGATCCGCATCCGCCATCCTTCCTCCCCAGACGTTGCCGATCGCCATGGCGATCATGATGATCCCGATAATGATGGTCCAGATCACCTGGGAGGATGAAAAGTAGGGGGTGAGAAGGCGGCTGGCTCCCATCTCGATGGCCATGACCGACATGCCTGAAAAAAAGGCTGTTGCGTAAAGAAAACCTTTTCTGCTTACATCTTTCATATACATAAATTCCGGCTCCGAATTCCAGTCCGGAGCCGTTTCCTTTCCAAGAATAATCAATCTTTCCTGCCGGTAAGTCCCAGAAGGATCGTTCCCGCGAAAATCGCCAGATCCCCCAGGTTAAAAACCAGCTTTCGAAGTACCGGCAGCTTCTTCGTATTGAAGCTGAAGTAATCCGTGACGCTTCCCCGGACCCAGCGGTCAAAGAGGTTGCTGGCGGAACCGCCCACAAAAAGTCCGGCTCCCAGTTTCCGAAGCATCCTTCCCTTTTCCAGGATCAGACGGATATAATAGATACCGAAGGCGGAAAAAAGAACGGTGGCCCCGTCCCTGACCGCTTCGGACTTATCCGCCAGAAGCCCGCCTGCGATCCCCTTGTTCTGGATCCGGCGAAGCAGGATCCGGCCGTTCATAACCGGCTTCCCTTCGCCCCCTTCCGGCAGTTCTTCCTCCGCCTTGCGCTTGAAAAAGAAATCAACGCAAAAGACCCATAATGAAAACAAAATATCTCCCATGTCAATCCTCTTTCTCTTCCGGAAGGATCTCCTCCATATGAAAACCGCTTTCATCTTCGGATTTTCTGTCTTCCGCGGTCTCTTCTTCCTGCGGCGCGCTGCTGCCGGCAGGATCGGAGGACAGTTCTTCAAGCTGACCTGCCTGCGGCATGCTGCCGGCGGCAGGATCGGGTGACAATTCTTCAAGCCGGCCCGCCTGCGGAAGGTCCGCCGAATCTTCAGAACCGAAAACCTCCCCGAAGGCGTCTACGACAAGAGCCTCCTCTGTCGGAGGCAGGGACAGCTCCTGCTCCTCTTCTCTCTTTTTCTTTTCAAGAGAAGCCTTTTTGGACGCGATTGGAGTCGGCGTACCGCATTTGGGGCAGAAAGCCACCTCCATCTGTATGAGTTCTCCGCAATTCGGGCAGAGCTTCATACTGCGGACCTCCGCCAGATTTTTCTTCATGGAAGACATCTGGCTGCTCCGGGAGCGAATCTCATCCATCAGCGGCAAAAGCTCCGGTTCCGGCTGATACTGCCCATTCCGATACTTTTTGTAAACCATCTCCCCGATCTTCTGATAAAGCTTCTCCACTTCCTTCTGCTGGCCCGTAATCTGGGCGGTTATCTTTGCGGCCTCCACAAAAACTCCGGTTCTGTCAACCGCCTCGCGCGTTGCCCTGGAAATAGACCTTCCAAGCTCTCCAAAGAAATCTTCCGCCATGATCCAATCCTCCTTCTTGTTGATTTCCTGTTTGATTCGTTTTCCTTCGTCAGCCGCGCAGACGGATCAGAGGACCGCCGGTGCGGTTCAGGTACTCTTCCGTGATCACCACCTCGCCGATACTGTCGTCTTTGGGAATCTCAAACATGATGTCCGTCATAAACTCTTCAATCACCTGCCTGAGCGCCCTTGCTCCCGTATCGCTTTCCAGAGCCTTCCTGGCGAGAACCCGAAGCGCGCCTTCCTCAAAGGTCAGCTTCACCTCGTCCATGGCCAGAAGCGACTCATACTGCTTCAGGATCGCGTTCTGCGGCTCCCTTAAAATCCTGACCAGCATATCCTCCGTCAGCTTCTCCAGGGAAATGATGATCGGGAGCCGGCCGAGAAATTCGGGAATCATGCCGAATTTTCTGAGATCCTCCACCGTCACCTTCTGCATGATATTGGGATCGTCATCAAACCTGTCTTTCAGATCCGCCTGAAATCCGATGGAGCTTTTTTTGCTGAGCCTTTCTTTGATAATGTCTTCCAGACCCGGGAAAGCTCCGCCGCAGATAAAAAGAATATTCTTTGTATTGATCGTTTTTAAGGGGACCATGGCGCTCTTGGATGTCGCCCCGACCGGCACCTCGATCTCTGCCCCTTCCAGAAGCTTCAGCATTCCCTGCTGAACGGCCTCCCCGGAGACGTCTCTTTGATTGGTACTGCGTTTTTTCGCGATCTTATCGATCTCATCGATAAAAATAATGCCATGTTCCGCTTTCCGCACATCATTCCCGGCAGCTGCCAGAAGCTTGGAGACGACGCTTTCGATATCGTCGCCTATATAACCGGCCTCCGTAAGGGATGTGGCGTCGGTAATGGCCAGGGGGACATCCAGCAGCCGGGCCAGGGTCTGCACCAGATAAGTCTTGCCGCTTCCGGTCGGCCCCAGCATCAGGATATTGGATTTTAAGATCTCAACCGGAACGGAAAGATTGGGATCGGGGATCTTCTTTCCCTTCTCGTTTTTCTCGATTTCCGCCCTTTTCTGCTCGTTGATGATTCTCTTGTAATGGTTATAGACCGCTACGCTCATCCTTTTCTTGGCGTCTTCCTGTCCGATCACATAGCGGTCCAGCTGAGCCTTGACCTTGTGCGGGGGAAGGATCTCTTCCACCCTGAAGCGTTTCTCCGGTTCAGCTTCCGTCTTCGGAGCTTCCGCCCTAAGGCCGGAAAACTCCCCCAGATTCATGAGATGGACTCCCGGAATGCGGCTGAGCTGCTTCAGGATGGCGTCGACCCCGAAACCGCTTTGATTCATGGTGTCCGCGCCGCGCTGCATGCAGTCATTGCAGATAAATACCCCGTTTCCAACCACTGTGAGATGTCCGGCCTTACTCTCCGGCCGCCGGCACACAGAGCAGAAGCGTTCTTCCTTTTTCTCCGTTCCTTCGGTCTTTGCCGGGGACGCCGGTTTTTCGGATGAAGACGTCTCTTTCTGATCTGAAATTTCTGAGAAATCATCCTCCGGCGCGGTGATGATCTCGTTATCGTCCTTATTAAAAGACATAATACCTCCCTTTGTAAGACCGTTCCCGCCCTCATAAAATGGCGAAGACCCGGCAAGCTTCTTTTTATTATACTCCCACTTATCCGCCTTAACAAGTGAAGAAACGCTAAAAGAAAATCTCCGGACAGCAGCCGCCGCCCGGAGAAATGAAACGCCGATTCAACGTTTAATTATTCGGAAGGAACGGAATATTCTGGACGCCGCCCCCGTTGGCAGCGGGATCTCCTTCCTGCGGCTCAGTGCTTTCTGCCGGCATATCCTTCCGGTTGCCGAGCGTGATGGGGATCCTGACCGACTCAAAACCATCCTGCTTTTCATTTAAGCGGCTCACGGAGAAATCAACGACCTCCCCTGCCGCGTAATACTCAAGATAGTTGATCAGTTCGGCGGAGGACGTGACGCTGGAACCGTCGATTGCCGTGATGACGTCGCCTTCCTTGAGTCCGGCCGCCTCGGCGGGCCCGCCGGCAGTCACTTCGCTGACATAAACCCCTTCGGGATAACCGCTCTGGACGTAATAGGCCGGAACCGCGATGCACTTGATCCCTATGTAGGCCGCCTGATCCTCGCTGACCTTCTGACGCTGGACTTTGCTGCCCAGGCTGGTCAGGATCGGCTCCGCCGTCTTCATCGGGATCGCGTAGCCGACCCCTTCGACCTTGGCGTTGACATACTTGATCTCATTGATGCCGATCAGCTCGCCCTGCATGTTGAGAAGAGCTCCGCCCGAATTCCCGGGATTGATGGAGGCGTCTGTCTGGATCATCAGGTGGACGTTGCCGTCGGAAAGCGTAACTTCCCGGTTAAGGGCGCTTATGATCCCGCGGGAAACGCTCTGCCCGTATCCCAGCGCGTTGCCGATCGCCACAACCGTCTCCCCGACTCTGAGCGAATCCGAATCGCCGATCGTAACGATTCGGATATTCTTCCGCGTCTCCTCGCTGACAGCTTCCTTTGAAACCGCGACAATGGCGAGATCCGCATCCGCATCCGCGCCCTTGATGGCTCCGGGTACAATCTCGTCGCCGATAAAGGTGACAGTGATATCTTTGGAATCCGCAATGACATGATTGTTGGTCGCGATGAGATAATCGCTTTCGGTTTCTCCGACGATAATGCCGGAGCCCGCGCTCACGCTGTCCTGTTCAACGGTCTGTCCGAAGAAAGTCTGGTACTGCTGGACCGTCGTGTTGGTGATGGCCACCATGGAAGGCATGCACATATCGACGATATCGATCGTCGTAAGTTCCGTATCATCCCGTTCGATATCGGAAATTCCCGCCGAAGGTTTCTCCGAATTGCCAAGCTTGATGGAGGGCGTAGGCAGCGCCTCGGCTTCCGCGGAGGAAGCTGTACTTCTGCTTCCCTGGCCAATGCTCTTCGTGAGCATATTCACGCCTGAAAAAACCAGGGCGGCAACGACCCCGAAAAGGACTGCGAATCCGGCGACCATCCCGATGATTTTTGCCGGACTCTTCTTCCGGACCGCAGGTTCCTCCGAACCGCGATAGCGGAATCTGGCGTCTTTCGGCTCAATCGGCGAAGGATCCACTTCCGTCTGGAAACGATACGAATCATAATTGCTCGAATAGCCGGTCCGCCCGTTTCCGTAGCCGTTGTTGCTGTAACGGCTTCTATCTTCTTTCTGGGTGTATGCGGACTGATCCCGGTAATCGCGGCTGCCGCTCCTGTAGGAAGACCCTTCAGCTCCCTCATTCCGCGGCCCCGAATAATCGGCTGAGTAGCTGCTCCGCGACTGATAGGAACCGCTGCCGTAGCTGCCGTAAGTCGGAACCGGGCGCTCGTCCTCCGTTCCGTTCGGATTGTAGGTATTTCTTCCGGCCGGCTCCGTTCTTCTCTCTCTCATATCCCACGCTGTTTCAGCAGGCTGCCCTTCAGATGCTTCCCGCTCCCTTGCCGTTTCAGCAGGCTCTCCGGCGGTCTCCTCCCTGCCGGGCAGCGGACTTTCCGCCTCTTCCCTGCCCGGATCGATCCCCTCTGTTAAAGGCTCTGCCCGGTCCGGGGAATACTGTTCATCTTGTAATATCTCATCACGATTCTGTTCATCCATATCGCAAACCTTCTTTCCTTTAAAATCATGAGCTATTTTAATCAATAATTGTGTCTGATTTGTGTTTCTTTCAATGCGAAATTCAAGTCTCCTTCAGAAGATTTGAGACGAGGCTTCAGCGAAAAAAAGAGCGGTCCGAAGACCGCCTTTCATTTCCAATAATCTTTATTCATGGCCGCCGCCAGGATCAGCCTTTTGGGGAGAAGGCGGAAGGCCCGGCCCAACTTAAAGCCGGCCAGCTTGGCCGCGCTCTGAACAAACAGCTCCGGCAGGAGCAGAATATGGCCCGACGCAAGGAGATAAGCAGCCGTCCCCTTTACAAGCCTGCCTCCCTCCCCCATGGAGGACAGGCCTCCAAAAACTTCGGGATGCAGGACCTGAGAAACGCCGTTGTCGAAATTCCGATGGAATTGCTGGAGCGCGGAATAATTGTGGGAGTGGATCACTCCGGCGCCGGATACATAGGCGATCTTCAGTCCGTCCCGAACCGCCCTCCCGGCAAAAATCATATCCTCATTGAAAATGCAGGGCGCTGCAAAGCCCTTCCGCTCCATAAGAATCTTCCGGTCGTACATGGCGCAGACATTGGAGCAGAAGAAAGTCTTGACGCCAAGCTCCGGCAGATCCGAAAGAGACTTCACGCGGCTTTCCGGCGGATAATTAAAGCGTCTCGTATAGCGCTCGATCGGACGGCAGTCCTTTGCGGGAAGCTGGCGGGCGTAGGCAGCCGCGACGCCCGGCTCCTCAAAGGAGGCCTGAAGCCTCTTAAGGAGCTTCCGGCCCGCCGGCATGGCGTCCTGGGTCATAAACAGCAGGTAATCGCCCGAAGCAAGCTCCGCCCCCATATTTCGGGTCGCAGCGTGATCAAAATCCTGTTTTTTTATGTGGAAGACTTCCGCCTCCGGAATTCCCTCCGCAAGCGCCGGATCCCAGAATTCCTCTTCCGTATTGATGATCAGGATCCTTCGGGGCTTAAGGGTCTGCGCCTTCAGCCTTTTAAGAAGCTCACCTGTCTCTTTTCCCGGATGATAGGTCGGAATCACCACGTCGACGGAGGGTATAGGCTTCTTACTCATCGCACAATATCCGCCTCGCCGCCGCTGTTGGGAATCACAGAAGCCGCAGCTGCCTTCTCCCTGGATTCCTCGCCGTAGCCGCTCACGTATACGATCTCGTCGCTGTAGCCCTGAACCGTCTCCGAAACCTGATAGTCCTCATCGGCAAAGAGAAATTCATGAAGCTCCTGCACGTTGTCCTTGAGCGTTACCGGAACAACCACATCCTTGGCGCTGCCGACCCAGGTCCGCTCCAGGTGCTCAAACGGGAAGCCGGTCGTGAGAACGATCTGGTAATTAAACATATTGGCGGCCATCTTGATAATCTGGGCGCTGGAAAAAGATGTCTTTACATAGGGGAAGACGTCCTTGATAATATCCTGAACCGCGGAAAGTCCCCGGGCCCTGGCCTTATCCACGATTTTCTCGATTACCAGGCGCTGGCGGGCCGTCCTCTTGGGATCCGCCCCGGCCGTGTAGCGAATCCGGGCGTAGGAGACCGCCTGCACCCCGTTCAAATCATAATTGCGGGGTTCATCCGTCTCGCTCACCTCGATCGGTTCGTAATCCAGTCCGGTCGTCTGGGAGGTCTCCTTGCAGTAATTATTCAGGTGAATCACTTCCTGGGCCGTCATGTATACGGTGATTCCGCCCAGGTCGTCGATCAGCTTGGCCACCGCGGAAAAGTCTACCGTCACATACTGGGTGATATTCAGATCCAGGTTGGCGTTGACCATGGAGAGCAGCTGCCTGGCGCTTCCCCGGGCATAGGCCTCGTTCGCCTTGTTGAATTTGTAATTCTCCGGATCAAAACAGAGATAGGTGTCCCGGTAAAGCGATACCAGCCGCACCTCCCAGTTATCGTTATTGATGCTCGCGATAATCATGACGTCGCTGTTCGAATAATCAAGATTGCCCTCCCGGGAATCCACGCCGATCAGCATGATGTTCTGATAGCCGGTCAGGCCTCCGTTCGTCGCCACGCCTTCGTTGATGACGACCTCGTCCGTCTTCGCGTTGGGATCGTTCTGGTCGCCCCCGCTTCCCAACTGCCGAAGTCCCTGGCTCAACTGGGCATAGAGAAAAACGCCCATAATCAGAACAGCGAGAATCAGCAGCTCAATGATAAAGAGCACTATATTCCCTTTTTTCTTTGTTTTCTTTCTTTTTGTCATTTCCGCTACTCCTTATTTCCGCCGGATTCAATAAGCGTTCTTATTAACAAAGCCCCTGAATATGGTCAGGAACAATATCTTCACATCCAGTCCCAGCGTCCAGTTTTCAATATAATAGAGGTCGCAATCGATCCTCTTCCGTATGGAGGTGTCCCCCCTGAAGCCGTGCACCTGGGCCCAGCCGGTCATCCCCGGCCTTACCTGATGCTTGACCATATAACGCGGGATTTCTTCCTGAAACTTTTCGACAAAAAACGGCCTTTCCGGTCTCGGACCGACAAGGGACATTTCGCCTTTGAGCACATTGAAAAGCTGCGGAAGCTCATCGATACTGGTCTTCCGCATAAAACGCCCGACAGGCGTAACTCTGGGATCGTCCCGAACGGTCCAGGCTTTCTTCTCTTTGTTTTCCTCCTGCACGACCATGGAACGAAACTTATACATCATAAAGGGCCGGTTATGCAGCCCCACTCTTTCCTGCTTAAAAATAAGCGGTCCCGGAGAGGTCGCCTTGATAATGACCGAGAAAAGGATCATAACGGGCGAACCGATGATGATGCAGACAATGCTTCCCACAATATCGCAGGCCCTTTTTACCGCCGCGTTGAACGCGTTCGTCAGGGGCACGTAACGGATGTTAATGACCGGAAGCCCCAGTATATCTTCGGTATAGGGTCTCGTCGGGATGATATTATTGTAATCGGGAATAAACTTCGTATGGACCCCGGATTTTTCGCATAACGAGACGATTTCCTCCAGACGGTAATACTCAGACAGGCCGAGGGTGATCGCGATCTCATCCAGATGGTTTTCCGGAAGCATCGTCATCAGGTTGTCGATCCTTCCCAGGACCCGGACTCCCTTATACATCGTCCCGGCCTCAATCCGGTCATCCAGAATCCCCCGGATATGAAAGCCCCACTGCGGGTTGGCCATGACCCTGTCGATATATTCCTCCGCCGCGCGGCTGTAGCCGACAAGCAGGACTCTGCGCTGATTAAAGCCGCTCTTGCGCATCTGCTTTACGATCCCCCAGAGCATAAAACGCGCTCCGATATCAAGCAGGACGTTCAGCAGAAAGAAAGCGAAAATCATACGCCTGGACCAATTGTCCTGATGGCTGATCTGCAGCACGGAAAGAAAGACCAGGAGCCCCACTCCATTCGCCTGGACAACAGAAGTCATCTCCAGTCTTCTGCCCTTGATCCTGTGATTGGTTCCGTAGAGATTGAAGGCTGAATAAAGGATCAAAAGCCCCGGAAGAATCACAAAAAGAGCCTTCATGTAGACCGAAAAAGGAACCGCCTCCACTGAAAATTCGAAAAGCAGCTTTGTCCTGAATCGGAGAAACCAGGCCAGCAGATAAGAAAGCGAACAGACAATCAAATCCATGAATCCTGTAAGCCGGTTAAAAACCTTCTGATTTTCTTCAATCATCTCGATACCCTTCCAGCTTTCAGAAGAACTTCCAAAATGATACTATAAACCTCAACTCTTTGCAAGGTAAAAACAAAAAAGCCTCTTAAAAAATCAAAAGCCACAGGCCTCAGCCAAGAAGCCTTCGGAGACAATTGACCCAGAGCTCACACTGAATACGGAAATACGAGGGGAAGCGTTCCGGCCGGTAAACGAGCTTTTTCCCCTCTTTCTTTCCCTTCCGGCACATGCCGATCCCGTTTATCAGCCCCTTCAGATATTCCCTGCCGAAGCCCCTCCGGGCAAAGAAAAGCGCTTTTACGCTGAAACCGAAAACAAGCAGCGGGAAATTAAGCAGGATCTGTCCCGCAGGCATATTCTTGTAGACGAGATAGATGCTGTTCCGGGAAGTATTCAGGACCTTGAAGAGATTATACACCGATCCGCTCGTCGCGCTCCCGACGTGGAGAACCCTGGCCCGGGGGGCGAAAACGTTGCTGTAGCCGTGGATTCTGGCCCGCCAGCCGATATCGGTATCCTCAAGATAGGCAAAATGGTTCTCGTCAAAGAGCCCGATCTCCTTTAAGATCCTCATGCTGTAAATCGCGGCGCCCGCACAGGCAGAGAAGATCTCCCGGGCCTTTCCATATCGTTTCTCCGGCTTTCCCTTCCCCCGGGCAAAGGCCCAGCCGAAAGCGCAGTAGAAATCACCCACGTCATCCGCAAGGCTTTTGTCGTCCATTTTAAGCATCTTGGCCTGGGCGGAAAAAATGTTTTCATTTTTTGATATGGCCCGAACAAGCTCCCCTGTAAAATCCGGCTCGACGCGGGTATCGTTATTGAGCAGGATCACATAATCCATTCCTTCTGAAGCACGGATGCCCTCGTTGACGGCTCCGCAGAAGCCCGTATTTTCCGAAAAGCGGCGCAGCTCCACTTCCGGGAACTCGCTCGCGATAGCCTCGGCGCTCCCGTCTGCGGAGCCGTTATCGATCACGATGATCTTATCCGGCTTTCGCTTCTGCCTCCTCAGGGCCTCAAGACAATCCCGGTAATAATGGATTCCGTTATAGTTTGGTATCACCACCGATACGGCTGCCATGTCGCCTCCTTCACGCCTTCAGGGAATAGTTCCATTTTTTCAGAGAAAGATTCCTGTTGTAATTGGGATCCCCGTTCTTTAAAATATCGATCCAGTTTGTCCGCATATATTCGATTTCGTTTTGGAAGCGGCGTTTCTTCTCCGGCGAATCCTCCGGACCCCGGGTCCTGGACTCATCGTGATAGGCTTCGACATAGGGGTCATAGACGATCCGAAGACCTGTTCCCCGCGCGGCTTTCAGGCAGAAATCCACATCGTTAAAGGCGACCGCCAGCTCCTCGCTGAATCCGGAGACATCAAAAAAGGTCTTCTTCTTAACCATCATAAGGGCCGCCGTCACAGCGGAAAGATCCTGGATAACAGCCGCCTTGTGCATGTAACCGCTCCGTCCCCGGGGCAGATCGACGAACATCGCCCCCGCGACTCCTCCGATCCCGATGACGATCCCGGCGTGCTGGATCGTATTGTTCGGATAATAAAGGCGGGCTCCTACGACGCCGACATCTTCCCTCTGGCACATTCCGAGCATCTCCGAAAGCCATTCCGAGGAGACCGAAACCCGGACGTCATTGTTCATGAATACCAGATAATCTCCCTTTGCGTGCCTGGCTCCGAAATTGTTGATCGCGGAATAGTTAAAAGGCTTTTTCCAGCGGAGAAAGCGGATCTTCGGATCTTCCTTGAGCTCGCGGTAAAGGTCAAAGGTCGCCTTTTCCCTGCTCCCGTTTTCGATGATGATGACTTCATAGTGCCGGTAACCGGTGCGGTCCAGAGCTTCCACGCATTTTTTCAGCATGGGGGCCTGGTCCCTGTTGGGAATAATAATCGACACCAGCGGCTTTCCGATCACCGGATAGCGGACCCGGTAAAAGCCGTAATCGGGAAGAAGCTCTACTTTTCCCTGGGTATTGCTTCTTTTCAGATTCCCCTCGATGGCCCTTTTCCCGGCCTCATAGGCGTATTGCTTGGCCATCGGGTTGTCCGCAGTTGAAGCCTCATGGGTCCGCCAGTGATAGAGCACTTCCGGAATGTGAACGATTTTTCCGGCCTTTTCACTCATTCGGAAAATGAAATCATAGTCCTGGGCCCCGTTCATGGACGGATCAAAAGGATCCGGGCCGGCCAGGCTCCTCCTGACCGCAAGGAAATGCGTTATATAATTGTTGGACCGCAGGAGATCAAGGTTGAAATCAGGTTTGAAATGAGGCTGGAAGTGCTCTTTATTTTTCCCCCGGATCTTATCCTCATCGGAATAGATCATGTCGGCGCCCCCAACAGCTGCCTCCGCGAAAAGATACAGCGCATTCGGCGCGATCAGGTCGTCATGGTCCAAAAAGGCAAGGTAGTCCCCCTTCGCCATCGAAACCGCCGCGTTCGTGTTGCCCGCGATACCGGCGTTGATGGCAAGCTTCTGGTAGCGGATCCTCGGCTCCTTTTCCGCACAGGCTTTTATCACCTCTTCCGCAGACCTTTTTCCTTCCGGCCAGGGCTTGTCAGAAGCGTCGGCAATAAGAAGCTCCCAGCGGCCGTAGGTTTGAGCGAGCACCGATTCGACCATCTCCGCAAGGTACTCTTCCTCCGTCATGTAGACCGGAACCACCAGAGAAAACACGGGGCCTGAAAGAGCGGCCTTTCGCTGCCTCAAAAGCTCAGATTCCGAAGCCTTATGCGCTTCAAACCAGGAATTATAGGGGATATCCTCCGGTTCCAGCCGGTCCAGAAGATGATTCATGAATTCCTTCGGGCCGAAATGCATAAAGTAGAGAGCCGCTTTTTTAATTTTATAAGGCGTAATCATCTGCATAGTTCACCTCTTCCATAGGGCAAGCAGATAGGAAAGCGCTTCCATCTCTCCCCTCTTTCGGTCGATCACGGCGTAGAACGCGAAGAAAGCTGCGGAAAGGAAGCTCAAAAGAAGCCCCTTTAAAAGGCCCGGGACCAGATACTTCATTTCAAAGGTATGCGCTCCCTGCGGAACCTCGACGGCCGTAAAGCCCTCGTTGCCCTTCAGCTTCTCCGCCTTTTTGCCGTCTATATAGACCGACCAGCCCTGCTCGTAGGGTATGGCGATAAAGAGAAGTCCGTCCTCCGCCGCCGAAACCGTCCCGGAAACCCGGTCGTCCCTCCCGTCGTCAACAATCGAAACCCCGGATTCCCGATCCCTTTCTTCAAATTGAAAGACCGCCTGCCTTGTCCGACCGTCCGGTTCAACCGTGATGGAATCCTGAACATCCTTAAGCGCATAGAAGGAAGCAATGTTTTCCACCTCTTCGCTTTGGTAGATCGTAACCTCGCCGCACTGGGCCGCGGCCTTCATGCCCTCGATCCCGGCGTCCGGCGTCCGGGCCAGCACATATTTGACCCCCACAAGATCCGACTGGGAGCGGTTCGCGATCCCCAGCGTATAGACATAATGATTCACATCCGCATAGATGAGATCAGGCCAGTAGTCCCGGACATAGTACTGGATAAACGCGTTCTGGGTAGAATTATAGGTGCTGACCGGGTGGTAATTCATCGCCATGCTGTCCATGGCGACGGTAGCTCCGTAAGTCTTTTCGATCCGGTAGTACTGATCGTCATTTTCCCGGATCCAGGAAAGCGCCTCCCGGGTCTCCGCGTCCGCCAGCTCGCTTACGTAGCGTCCGCCCTTGTCAAGATTATTCCTTTCAAGGACGCAGCTTAAGCTGTCCGTCATGCAGTTAAGGAAAAGAAGAAGAATGAGTCCCTGATAGATCAGTTTCCGATATTTCTTCATTTCCCTCCTTCCGAAAAGGAAAAGGAGGATCCCCATTCCCCATCCCCCGGCCAGATGCGCCGCAAAGACATAGCGGGGATGGACAATCGGTCCCGGAAGGATAGACACGATGTAAAAGCGGGACAGGATCAGAAGTCCTATAAGGATCCCGGCGATACTCGCCCGCCGCCTCTCAAAAATCTCATCCAGCGCATAGGCCGCGATGAGCGAAAAACCCGGAAGATAGAGGAAGAAATACCTGGAGAAAGGCCCCACGAATCCATTCATCACAGTCCCGGCCGCCGGAGTCAGAACTGAAAGCAGGGCCGTAAGGAGCAGAAGGATAAGGCAGATCTTCTGTTTCAGGTTGAACCTCTTCATCTTCGGAAGAAAGATCACAAACTGGATGGCAAGCAGGATAAACAGCGTCGAGAAAAAGAGATTCGGATCCTCATAGAAATTCCGAAAACCTTCAAATTGCGTTATTCCCCGGATTGTCGATGAGAAGAGCCGGTAAATGAGCGACTGATAATAACCTTTCGGATAGGTGAAGCCAAAGAGCCTCTCCCATAAGCTCTCGCTGCTCTGCAGCCTGGAGGAAACACTCAGGATCGCCGCGACTGCCGGAAGCAAGGTGAACATGGAAAGGCCCACTCCCAGAGCCATAGGCCAGGCAAGCGAAAAGACGTCTCCGATATAGCCGGGAAGCCCCTTAAGCTTCCTGAAAAAAAACCGTACGCATACATAAAGGCCGCAAAAAAGCAGGATCATGTACGCGATATACATGCTGCTCATGACGGTAACGGCCGTCATGAGCGCCAGGGCTTTCCATCGCCGCTTATCCCGTATGACGCGTTCGATCATCAGCATCTCCAGCACGAGGAGGGTCGGAACCACGGCAAACTGATAGTGCTGTCCCCAGACCATCATGAAGCCGGAGAAAGCGTACATGTAGGAGGAAAGCAGCTTGGACTTCTCCCGCAGCGCAAAGACGGAGAGATAAAAGTAACAGGATATCCCCGCGGCAAATATCTCCAGAATGTAAATATAGACGATCAGGTAAGGAATATTTTTTTCCCCGACCAGAAAGCCGAGAAAGTAAAGGATCATCAAGGCCGGGTTGGTCATGTTGAGCATATTCATGTTGACGCCGAAGCCGTTGTTTGAATCCCAAAGAGTAAAATCGCCCTCTCTGAGCTTCTTGACGATCGTCATGTAATGGGGCAGGTACTGCTCGGCTGTATCCGACCCGATATCAAGGAAGACAAAAAGCTTCTTCCCGAACAGATATTGGAAGAATACGATGAAACAGGCTGCCCCGATCAGGATGGCGAGATGGACGAGCGTCCGTCTGCTTATGCGGGCGATCCTTTCCGGGGGCCTGTTTCCCCTCTTCTTATTTTCAGGCATTCTTTTCATTTTCTTTCAAGATCGCAACATAACGCGCGAGGGCATCCTTCCAGTCCGGAAGAGGTTCAAAGCCATTTTCACGTATCTTCGAGCGGTTCATCCGGCTGTTATAAGGCCTTTTGGCGGCAGCCCCGTACTCTTCCGACGTAACCGGCTCCACCGTCACTCCGGTTACCCCGGCCGTCTCAAAGATCGCCAGTGTGAAATCATACCAGGAAATGTAGTCCCCTTCGTTAGTGACATGATAAATGCCGTAGCGATCGCTCCCCATCATATCCACGACGAGACGGGCCAGGTCATAGGTATAGGTAGGCGTCCCGATCTGGTCGCTGACAACCCGCAGATGATCGTGGGTCCTGGAAAGGCTGAGCATCGTCTTGATAAAGTTTTTGCCGTTGATTCCGAATACCCAGGCGATCCGCAGGATAAAAAATTTTTTGACATGCTCCTTTACCGCCAGCTCGCCTTCGGCCTTGGTCTTTCCGTATACGCCCAGAGGCTCATAACGGTCCTCCGGTTCCCAGGGACGGGTTCCGTTTCCGTTAAACACGTAGTCCGTTGAAAAGTACATCATCGGAATATCCAGGGCTTCACATACCTTCGCGATATTCTCCGTTCCGACCGCGTTGATCTTGTGCACAAGCTCCGGCAGCTCTTCCGCCTTGTCGACTGCCGTCCAGGCCGCGCAGTGAATGACGCCGTCGACATCCGATTCCCGGATCACGCGTTCCACCCATTCCGCATCCGTGATATCCATGGCCTTGTAGGGCATGACCGCAACCGGAGTTCCGTCCTGTACTCCGCTGTAGGTTTCCTTGAGATCGGAACCGATTCCCTCGATCCCTCTTCTGGCCAGTTCATTCATGACGTCGTGACCTAATTGTCCGGCAACGCCGGTCACAAGATATCTCATAACTCATTCCTCTCTTTCTTCTATTAATTTCTTTTCAGAGAAAAATCCTGGGTTACCATGGAAAGATTCGGATTGTAATACGGATCCCCGTCCCTTAAGATTTCAGGCCAGCGTTTCTGGAAAACAGCCATCTCCGACTGAAAACGGCGCACCTTTTCCGGATTTCCCTGGTCAAGCCCTCTCGATTTCGACTCATAGTGGTAAAGCTCCGCAAACGGATCGTAGACAATAAGATAGCCCGCCTTTCTGATCTTCATGCAGAAATCAATGTCGTTAAAGGCGACCGCCAGCTCTTCGGAAAGGCCTCCGATTTCCTCGAAGACGGATTTCTTTACCATCAGGCAGGCAGCTGTGACAGCTGACAGATCCTGCTGGCAGATGATTCGATGCTGATAGCCGGATTCGCCCCGCTTCTGATTGACAAAGGCGTGCCCCGCAATTCCGCCCCAGCCGACGATCACCCCGGCGTGCTGGATCGTATTGTCCTCATAATAAAGCCTCGCCCCGACCGCTCCGACGTCATCCCGGCCCAGATATCCGGCCATCTCTCCGATCACGTCCTCCGAGATGAATTCCGTATCGTTATTGAGGAGGAAGAGAAGGCTTCCCGTAGCGGCTTTCGCGCCGAAATTGTTGATGGCGGAGTAATTGAAGGTCCCGTTGGACTCATAATACACCACCTTGACTCTGGGATCTTTCGCTTCCAGCTCCTTATAAAAGGCAAAGGTTTCCGCTTCGGTTGAATTGTTCTCGATAATGATGATCTCCAGGTCCGGATAGACCCTGCCCCTGTCGATGGAAGCAAGACACTTCTCCAGATCCCCGATATGGTCTTTGTTCGGAATCAGGATCGAGACCCGGGGCGTCGTCCCCCAATGGAAGCGGGTCCGATAGAGACCGGGATACTCTCCCTTCTCCACTTCCGCCGGCCAGCCCAGCCTGGCGTAATGCGCCTCGACAGCCCTCTTGCCGGCGTCAAACGCATAGGCCTTGCTCTCGGGATTAGCGGCGGTCGAACCTTCGAAAAAGCGCCAGTGATACAGGATCCTCGGAATGTGGACGATACTCTTCGCGATTTCCGTGCAGCGCAGAATAAAATCATAATCCTGGGCTCCGTCGAATTCCGGATTCAGAAGACCGACCGCATCCAAAAGGGATCTTTTGACCACAAGAAGATGGCAGATGTAGTTGACCGAGGTCAGAAAATCCGGATCGAAATCAGGCTTCAGGTTCGGCTGCATGTATTTGCCGCCGATCCCGATCTTGTCTTCGTCGCTGTAGAGAAGCTCCGCCTCCGGATCCTTCCTTACAGCCGCCGCGTTCTCGTAAAGCGCGTCCGGCGTAAGGAGATCGTCGTGATCGGCGAATACGATATAATCCCCGCGGGCGGCCTTGATCGCTTCATTGGTATTATCCGCGATATGGAGCTGCCTTTCATTTTTCAGAATCCGGATCCGCTTATCCCGCGCCGGGAGCCGTTCCAGCATCTTTGTAAGGGGCGAATTCTCCCCGCTCCCGTCGCTTAAGATCAGCTCCCAGTTGGCGTAGCTCTGGGCCAAAACCGAATCCACCAGCTCCGTCAGATATTGTTCAGGCGTCTTGTAGAGCGGGACCACGATGGAGAAAAGAGGAGCCGGATCAAACTTTTCCGCCCGCTGCCTGGCCAGGAGCCGTTCGGAAGGCAGATGCTTTTTGATCCAGTCGGCATAGACAACCGGCTTCATGGCCGGATTGAAGAGCTTGTCATAAGACTTCTCCGCCAGCGCCCGTATCCCGTTGTATTTCAGATATTCGATCCCCTTTCGGGTAAGCTTCCGGCCTTTTTCGGCCCTGACCGCCCATTCGCCGGTCGGGAATTCCTTCAGCAGGCGGCTGCTTCCGGAGCGGAAAGCCAGAAAGATCCGCCCTTCGGGAACCGGACGGAGCTCCAGGTTAAAGCCCGAGTTCTCCTCCACGGCGCGTTCGCTGAACATCTCCTTCACGTCCAGGCGCTTATAGCGCTCGACGGCGGCCGGCATCCTTTTCCTGTCCTTATCAAGGACCGCCATCTCCACCGGCCCCTCAGAGACCGCCCAGCCCTGGAGACGGAGAAAACCGTCCTTGCGGCTTACGGTATAATCGTCGATAAAGTACTTGATCCCATTCATCTTCTCGTAAAGCTCGGCTGAAGAGATCTCGAAAGCCAGGCGTTTCCCCCGGTCGTCCCTGACGAAGACCTTCAGCTTCCGGCTCTCCCGGATATCCCTCGGGATCCGCATCCGGAGCTCCGCCTCGCTGCCGCCAAACCTTTCATCGACATTTTCCGTAAGCCTGATCAGCTCGGACGGAAGCTCCTTTCCGTCGATATAAGCGCCAAGCTCCGCTCCAGGCCGCAGATGTCCCTTTAAAATATAAAGGCAGGAATCTGTCAGGGAAAAACGATCGCTTTTTATAAGAAAACCATTATTTTTTATCATCTTTACTCACCTCGTCCCTGGCTTTCTGCAGAGCCGAGTAATTGGGCGGAATCGTCCCTGCCAGGATATAATCGGACGTGTCGTAATCGAGGTTCGGATTAAAGTAGGGATCGCCTTTCTCAAATATCTCCGGCCACCTGGCCCTGAGCCTCCGGGCCTCCTTCATCTGTCTCTCGTGCTTCGCCCGGTCTTTCTCCACGTCGTCAGAGCCCCGGGAAAGCGATTCATAGTGATAAAGCATCGCCCAGGCGTTATAGACGACAAGATAGCCCTTTTCGCGGATCTTAAGACAAAGGTCGACGTCATTGTAAGCTACGGCCAGTTCCTCGTCAAATCCGCCGACCTCCTCGAATACGGAGCGCCGCACCATCAGGCAGGCTGCCGTACACGCGCTGACATCCTGGGTCTTGACGATGCGTCCGAAGTAGCCTCCGGCATCCCTCTTCTCCATATGGCAGATGTGGCCGGCGATGCCGCCGATCCCAACGACGATCCCGCAGTGCTGAAGGCGGTCGTTCGGATAGTAGAGACGCGCCCCGCAGGCGCCGGTATCCGGCCTCTGGCAGTAGCCCAGCATTTCCTCGATGAAGCGATCCGTGATCACTTCCACGTCATTGTTGAGGAACAGCAGGTAGCTGCCCCGGGCCTGCTTCACCGCGAAATTATTGATGGCCGAATAATTGAAGCCGCTTTCCCAGGTGACGACCCGCACGTTTTCGTGGGCCTTTTGGAGCTCCTCGTAGTAGGAGAAGGTTTCCGGCTCGACGGAATTATTCTCGCAGATGACGATCTCAAAATTCCGGTAGCTGGCTTTTTCAAAGATCGAGTCGACGGCTCTCTTCAGGACGTCCTTAAGATCCTTGTTGGGGATAATGATGGAAACCAGCGGTTCCCCCTTGATCTCGTAGAGCGAGCGGTAGCTTCCGATATCTTCCGCCTGCGCGACCTTCGCAGGAATCCCTACCCGGGCGTAATGCGCCTCGATCGCCTTCCTGCCGTTTTCATAGGCGTACATCTTGCTCTCCGGGTTGCCCGCGGTGGAAGATGCGTGGGCGCGCCAGTGATAGAGGAATTTCGGAACATGGTACACCTTTTTCGCCTTCTCCACACAGCGGAGTATGAAATCATAATCCTGGGCCCCGTCATATTCCGGCCTCTCATAGACGCCGTCTTCCGCGACCGCCTCAACGATCGAGGTCCGGACGCAGAAGATATGCGTGATATAATTGTTGGAGCGCAGAAGATCCGGATTGAAATCAGGCTTGAAATTGGGGCTGAAATAGATATTCCCGGAATACATCAGCTTATCCTCGTCTGTGTAAACCGCGTCTATGTCCGGATCCGAGTTGATGGCCTTCACGATCTCGAAGCAGGCGTCCTTCTCCAGCGTGTCGTCGTGATCCGAGAGCATGATCCAGCTGCCTGAAGCCATCTTGATCGCCTCGTTGGTATTGCCGGATATCCCCGTGTTCTCCTTCAGCCTTTGATACTTTACCCGGACGTCGCCCAGATATTTTTCCCGGATCTGCCTCTCGGTCTCATCCCGGGTGCTGCCGTCCGCGAGGCAGATCTCGATATTTTCGTAGGACTGGCCCAGAAGGCTCTCCATGAGCTCGTCCAGAAATTTTTCCGGCGTGTTGAAGAGCGGGATCACAATGCTGATAAGGGGGCTGACCGGGAACTTCATTTTCCTCTGCTCCGTAAGCTCCTCCTCCGTCACCCTGTGCTCGTGAAACCAGTCGTCATAGGCGGCGCTGTCCACCGCGTAGGACGGAATCGCGTGCCTCCGGATATAGGCTTCCCTTTTCTTTTTATCTATGATCACCTTGATCTGCCGGGCAACGTAGCCGAATTCGTTCTCCAGCTCGAAGGTGATAACCTTGTTCCTGATCTGATCCAGCGGAAGCCGGATGGAGAATCCGGAACTGAAATCATTATTGAGCCCCAAAAGCTCGTTGACGTCCGCCCTTGGATAGCGCTGGATGTCGAAGCTGAGGAGGCGGCTGCGGTCCCTGATCACGATGTTCGGCAGCATGCCGCACCGGTCGTAGGACCAGCCGCGAAGCAGCAGCTTGTCATTTTTATAAGATTTCGAATCGATATTGTAGAGAATTCCGGCTTCCTCCTGGGTGATCTCCGGGCGGAGCTTCAAAAACGGATCCTCCCGGCCCATCTTGACCGCCATTTTCCGGTAGGTGCGGATCGCCTTGTTCGACGAGAGGGAAGCTGCGTAATCCTCGCGAAGAATGGCTTCTTTTCGAACACGGAAATAGCGCTGCTGAAGATCCGTAAACTCTTCTTTCAGCTTCTCGTACGCATCCTTATAGTTCATTTCTTCACTCATTTTCCTGTCAATACCTTCCTCATTTTTTCCATTGCCTTATAGGATCTGGCGCCCGTTACGGTCTCGAAATTGGCCTTCCAGATATCCCGATCCTTCTCCATAAGGTGATAAGCCTCAGTGAGATGACTTAGCTGCCGGCCCAGATCCTCCCGGACCCCGCGCACGGCGGCCGCCTCCGTCCGGACCTCATCCCAGCGGCGGAACCAGGCCTCGTCCAGCTCCGCGTATTTTTTCTTCTGCGAAAGAAGCTCCTGATTCAGGCGGTCGATCTTGCTGTTTAAGGCCTTGATCGCCTCGCCGGAGGCCCGCCAGGCTTCCTCCGCCGTTCCCGCCTCCGGAGCAGGGCCCCGGACCCCATAGTGCTTCTTAAGGGCCGAATGCTTGGCGATCGCGAAGCTTTCCCCCTTTTCATCGGAGACTACATGCCCGAAAAACGCCTCATAGCTCTTCTGGAGTATCTTTTGGGGAGTCCTGATCCCGGCTATCTGAAGGAGCTCACCAAGCGGCAGAAGCTCCTCAAGGCCCTCCAGATGATAATAGGCGTCCCGGAGGCAATGATAGAGAAGCAGATCCTGCGGCAGCGGGAAATCAAATACCCACTCATAGTCGATAAAGAAAGCCTGCTCGCCGTCAAAGAAGATATTCCCGGCAGTCCCGTCGAAATTGGAGACCTTAAAGGCCTTCTGTCCCTCATAGGCCTCCGCCGGTCCGAACCAGGCGGCAAACTCCGGCGTGGCGGCAAATTCCGTCTCATTCTCCCCGTTTCCTTTGAGAAGCTTCTTCTGAAGCAGCAGCAGCTTCGCCGCGCCGCCCTTATCTCCCCTTACGACCGTGTCCGCAAGGCGTTCCAGAAGGCTTCTGCCTTTCAGGAAGCGAAAGACAAGGCGATCCCCCTCCATATGGGCCGGACAGGGAAGGACTTCCGGATAGGCCCCGCGAAGAAGGGAGGCGTAGGCACATACGTTTCGAAGGTGTCCGCTTCCTTCCGGCCAGACGGCTTCCTTGACGACCCGCTTCTCCTCTCCCCGCCGCTCGATGGTCGTCGTGATGGCGAAGTTACGGGTACGCTCATCGGAGCATTTTATATAAACAGGCTCGGAAGAGCGCTGAAAGCCCTCCGCTCCTTTTACAGCCTCCACAAGGAAGGAATTGGCGAAAATTGCCCGCTCCTTCGTGCCCTTAAGGCCCGCAAAGGCCCGGTTCTGGGAGAAAAGGCTGAGCACATCCAGGTCATAGTTGTGGAATTCCGGATAATCGATCTCTCCGTTTTCCACAGCCTCCTCGCCAAGGATGCTTGTCGGCAGCTTGTAGTCCGGGAAGGGGTAGAAGAAGCGTTCCGCCTTATAGCCGGTCCGCTCAAGAAGCGAAATCAGCTCGGACCTGCTGAAGGTCCTGACATGGTCTCCCGTTTTATAGCCCTCGATCCCGGCAAAGGGCCTGCCGAGATGATCCTCGTGGCAGCCGGCAAAATATTTCATTCCAAGCTTGTTCTCGATGGCGATGTAGAGCCGCCCGCCCTCCTTGAGATTCCCGGATATCTTCTTCAGGAAATCCTCATAGGGATGCTCTCCTCCCACATAGTAGCAGGCGTACTCCAGAACGCCGATCAGCGTCACCACGTCATACTGTCTGTCAAGCCTTATATCCTTGTAATTCCCGACGAAGATCTCGATATTGTCAAGCTCCCTGTGCCGGTAGGCGTTGACCAGCGACCTTCTTTTCGAAAGCTCTATGCAGTCCACCTTGCGCACAAACGGCGCCACCCCTCCGGTAACCGCGCCCATACCGGCCCCGATCTCCAGGACCTCGTCGCCGGGCCGAAGTTCCATGGGCAGGCAGATATTCTCGCGCTGGCGGGTCAGGTGATAAAGAACGGGCCAGCTGGCGTAATCCGGGTGGCAGTAATCCCATCCGCTGCCGCATTTTACGATATCCAGAATATGATTTTCCACAGCGTCCCCATCGCTGTAAAGATCCTCCCCGCTGTAGCAGGAAAGATTCAGTTTTACCTTGCCAATCGTCTCTATCCTATCCATTGCTCAATCCCGCTTCCTGATCTTGTCGAGCTCCGACCAGTAATAGTCCGGCCCGAACCTTTTAAATACAACTTTATTGTTTTCCCGCATGGCGTAATCCAGATTGGTCGAAAGAACCGCTCCGTAACGGCTTCCGGCCAGTAAGGCCGTCAGATAGCCCGCCTCCTGGACCAGCAGGGGGAAGATGAGCTTCATAAGCCCTTCATCCGCCTTCGCTTCCTCCGGACTTCTTCTCATTACGTCTTCAAAGATCCCGCTCCGGATCCAGAAGCTGCCCCCGTAGCTGTAAGCCGGCGGGTTTTTATCGCTTATGGGAAATGAAAACCCCGCTTCGCCGCTGAGGCGCTTCAATTCTTCAAAACGCCCCTGATAGCCGTCCCCAAGCTCCTCAAAGTAATTGCCGAAGCAGGGAAGCGGCGGAACCAGAAGGCCGATTCGTTTTTCATTTTCAAAGATATCCAGCACATTCCCGATCATGGCCCGGCTGGCGGCGGTGCATTCCAGCTCCGCGTAGAGCAGGGACGCCAGGTTTGATTTCGGTCCTTTTGCCGGCGGAAGGCCGAAGGGATTCAGGACCAGGATATACGCATAGTCCCGGGCAAGTCCGGCCGCTTTCTGAAGGCCCGCGGCGTACCCTTCTTCTTCCAGATAGAAAACCGGGAGTTCCTTTTCCATCTCCGCGATGTAAGGGTAAAGCAGGACCTCGGCCTTCTCCTTCCCGCCGAGAATGAAAACCGCGGCTTCCTTCTCCCGGAACACATGCCCGGTCGCCTCCACGGAAGGATAGCGGGCCAGATGCATGACCGTCCGGATCTCCGACGGATCCTGGAGCCTTAAGATGTTTTCCCAGATGAGCTCCGTGTCATAGCCAGTCTCCTTGAGGGCCTCGTAAGCCCTCACGGAATTCTCTCCCGCCGTGTTCTGGAGGAAGACCGTGTAATCTCCGAAAAAATTGCGGCGTTTCAGGATCTGGCAGTCATTATTCCGAATCAGTTCCGCCGCGAGGTAGGCAAAGGGAGCCGGATTCATCTCCGCAAGATCAGCCGGGTCGACATAAGCCTGCCAGCGATAGCCCAGACCGGCGAAATGCTCGGTGAAAACGGCTTCGTAGCCGGTTATGGATTCCAGATAGGACTCCGGATTTTTGTGGCTGCACATATAATCCTTGAAGGCCCAGCTCGACGCGAGGCTTTTCCGAATGGCCAGAAAGTGGGAATTCAGATGCTCCGGAAAATAAGGGATCCCCATCTCCTCCCGGTAAGGGTTGTCCTCAAGCCTCTTGTGGCTGGTAATGCCCCAGAAATCCAGATCCCTTCCGGCCATCTCTTCAAACATGTCCTCAAAGCTCGTAAGCGGTCCGAAAAAGGTATAATTCATCATCAGCAGTTCGTCAAAGGAGCTGATGAAACGAAAACCGAGATGAAAGATCCCGTCCCGGTAGCCTCCCAGATCAAAGCCTGTGTTCGGGCGGTAGATCACCTCGTCGGAACAGTCTTCAAGGATTTTTCTGCCCTGCCCGTCCACATAACCGTTAGCCGCGGTCAGGATGAAGGCCGAGGACTTCCGGAGATCTTCCAGCATCCGGGCGACATAGCGGTCCACTACGCCGTCCTTGTCAAAAAAGAGAAATATCACGCAGCGGTTTTTTGTTTTTTTATCCAGGATCATCGCGCCTCCTCGAAATCGTTTCAGGAATTCAGGACCCGGGAAAGAAACTCCGGGAAAGGCCTGTAGCCGCCTGTCCGCTCCGCTTCCGCCTTCATGAGTCCCCGGTTCATATAGATCCAGTTATCGATATGGTTTGCCGCATAACGGTCCGACAGGACAAAGGCAGAATAATAGCCCTCGTTCTGGGCGCAGAACGGATAGATCCGTTCAATGGCGTGCATGGCGGTTCCATCCACCCCGACCGGTTCTTCCGGAAATTCCCCATACTGCCAGTCGTGGGCAAAAAGCGGCCTAAGGGCCGCAGTCCTCACCCAGAATTCCGAGCCCAGAGGAGCCACCGGTTCCTTATCCGGGCTCATGGGCACCGTAAGGCCGAGCGTATCGGCCAGCGCCTTCGCCGCAGAATAATTCTCCCCCCATTCCCCGTTTCCGGTCGTCGGAAAATAGGGTCCGTGAAGCGGAACCGGCGGGGTCAAAAGTCCCAGGCGGGGATCCGCCTCAAAACGGCGGATCACGTTCCTGACATAGGTTTCCGTCGGCAGCAGACATTCGAAACAGAGGTATTCCCAGGCGCGGCCGATGGAAAGGATCGGGATCTGCTTTACCTTCTTGTCATGGATCTTGAGGATCAGATCATACTTCATCACGATATCCTTCAAGGTGACGACAAACGGCGCCACATCCCGTCCCCTGTTGCCGGATATCCGGTAAACAATCTTATGTTTTTCCTCAAGGGAAGCAAAAAACGGCCTCACCGCCTCCAGCTTCCGCTCGTCCGGAACCGTGATATAAAAGTCAACGTCCTCCGGCATATTCGCCGCATAGGCCGCGCAGTCCCCGGCGAGTTCTTCGTAATAGATGTGAATGACCAGGGCCGTCTTAAGCCCGCCTTCCCCTCCTCCGGGCAGCTCCTGCCCGGCCGGAATAATGTCGGTCAGCATCAGCCTTTTTTTGAGATCCGACATATGGCAGGTCCGAAGCAGGTTCCCCCAGATGAGATCGATGGGATAATCGGTCTTTTCTTTTATGAAATCAAAGGCCAGACGGGCGGCTTCCCCGCCGCTTCTCCCGAACGCTTCCCCGTAATCATGATAGAAAGTCCTTTTCTTCATAACCGGGCAGCGCATTTTATCCAGAAGATAAGCCGGAAAGTCCCTCAGGGGATCCAGGGTGTAATCCGCAAAACTGCCCGCATCGCAGTAAACGCCCCATCGATAGCCCAGGTCCGACATCGCTTTCGTAAAGACCGCCTCGTGAGCCCCGATCGCCTCTTCATAGCTGCGGATCGGGGGGAGCTTGTCCCACCAGTCAAGGAAATCCTTCGTCGCCATGAATTCCCTGCGGAAAACCATAAAAAAGGACTGGATGTGCTCGGGCAGATAGCCGCAGGAAACCGTCCCGAAGGGATCAAACGGCGCGCCGTGAAAAGCGCTGATTCCCCAGAAGTCGAGATCCCTCCCGGCCATGGTCTCAAACATCTCCCGGAAAGGATGGATGGGGCCGTAAAGCGTGTCGTTGCAGATAATCGCCTCATCAAAAGATAAAAGCCCCTCGCAGCCGTAATGAAAAAGTCCTTCCTTATAGCCTGTGATATCGTAACCGATATTCGGCCTCAGGAAAACCTCATCCGATACTGCGGCGAGCTTTGCCCTGCCGTCTGCGGACACATCCCCGTTCACAACCACGAGAATGCGTTCCGCAGCTTCCCTTAATCCTTTTAAAAACAAACACACATAATCATCCACGATCCCGTCTTCGTCGTGGAATACATATACCGCGTATCTCTTTGGCTTTTTTCCGGTCAGGATCATATCAGCCCCTTTTCTTCTCTTCTCCATCAATGCTTGTCGTGGATTCCATATCATAAAAGCCGACTGTGTTCTTATCGGATATCACATTGATATCGCAGACGTCGTAAAGCCGATGATAAACGGCAAAGCGGCCGCCCCCGAAGCCTACCACGCCCAGGGACAGGAGATAACTTCTTCCCTGCAGGGTCATCCTCTGCCGAAACTCCACTACATGCTCGCTGCCGGCCTTAAAAATTCCCGTTCCGATCCTCTCCAGCATCGTATTGGTTCCGGTAACCTCCGTCCCCTGCGGATCCTTGATGGTAAAGCAGAAAAGCGGATCCTCGATATCCTCGTGGAAGAGAACCTTCATCTTAATTGTAAAATCCGTTCCCTTGACAATACCGGAATTAATCTTCCCTTTCGAATCAACCAGGGCAAAATCCACGATTTCCGCCTGTTTCTCTCCGTAATCGAGCAGCTCGGGATTCACTTCCAGCTTCCCATACCAGCGGCCGGCTTTATTCTCCGGCTTCAGGTAGCGGGATATCTCTTCTTCCAGATTCTTCCGCTGCTCCGCTGCCGGAACCGCCACCAGGACCTGTTTATAGATATCGATGACTTCCTTGGATTCCCCTTCCGTCATCTTTCTGCCCTTATTGAGAAGAACGACCCTGTCGCAGTACTTGGCCACCGATCCCAGATCGTGGCTCACGAAGAGAATGGTCTTGCCCGCGCGCTTGAACTCCTCGAACTTGTGATAGCATTTGGCCTGGAAGAATACGTCCCCGACCGAAAGCGCCTCGTCGACGATCAGGATCTCCGGGTCGATGTTGATGGCTACGGCAAAGGCCAGGCGGACAAACATTCCCGAGGAATAGGTTTTCACCGGCTGGTGGATAAATTCCCCGATATCGGCAAACCGGATGATCTCATCAAGCCTCGCGTCGATCTCCTCCCTGGAAAAGCCCATGATCGTCCCGTTGACATAGATGTTTTCAAGACCGGTATACTCCTGATTGAAACCCGCCCCCAGCTCTAAAAGCGCGGAGATCCGGCCGTTGACGAGCACATTTCCTTCCGTCGGGTTCAATACGCCTGTGATGATCTTAAGGATCGTCGACTTGCCGGAACCGTTCGTCCCTATGATTCCGACGCACTCTCCCTTCTTCACGTCGAAGCTGACGTCGGAAAGCGCGTAAACTTCCTTGTATTTCTTCTGCTTTGAAAAGCCCAGGGACTCCTTGAGCCGGTCCGTAGGCTTTTCATAGAGCTTATAAAGCTTCGTGATATGATTCACGCTGATCGCAATATCCGCCATCGCCTCTCCTTACAGTGTGTCCGCAAAATGAACCTTGAGCCTCTTGAACACAAAGGCCCCGATTACAAAAAATACGCCCGTGACGACCCAGAAGTAAACCGTAAGGTTGAGCCGTTCAAAGAACCAGACTCCGTTCATCATGGAATCCCTGTAGCCGCTCACGATATAGAACATGGGGTTGAGCTTGAATACGGAGATCAGCCAGGAAGGCATGCGCCCCGATGCGGCCATCTCGTTAAAATCCCACATGATCGGCGTAAGCCAGACCTGAACCTGAATAATGATGGAGATGATCTGGGTGAGATCCCGGAAAAAGACGACGATGGAACAGGTCGCGAACGAGACTCCGAGACAGTACATAAAGAGGCAGGCGCTGTAATAGAAAACCTGGATCCAGTGGATGTCCGGAAAATGCCCGCCGGCCATATAGAGAATCATCATAAGGCCGATGAAGAAAATATGGACAAAAAGCGCCGATATCTCCTTCACGATCGGAAGAATCGATATCTTAAATACGACCTTTTTTACCAGATAGGTATATTCCAGAAGGGCGTTGGTGCCCCCCACCAGCGTATCCTGGAAGAAAAACCAGGGAACGAGACCCGCGATCAGCCAGAGAACAAAGGCAAACGTCACGCCGTCAGCTGTCGTCTTATCGCCGGCCCCCAGACCGATCTGGAACACGAACCAGTAGACGACCACCGTAACCGTCGGCTGAACGAAAGCCCAGATAATGCCGAAAACAGAACCCGCGTACTTCGTCTTAAAATCATTTTTCGCCAGCTGAAGGATGAGGACCCGGTTCTGCCAGAGCTCGACCGGAAGCCCGGAAAACTTCTTTCTGAAAAGGAAAGCCAGAAGGATCGCCCCGTCAAAAAGTCCCGCAAAAAAGAGGTTCCTCATAAACCCCATGCGTTCCGCATGGGCCGCCGCCGCACCCGAAAGACCCGCAGGCCCCGCCTCGGCGGTCACAAAGGGATCTTCACCCGTGACGAGGATCGCGAAGCCGTCTTCCCCCGCTTCCTCCCGCGGCAGAAGCTCAAGATCACTGAGCCGGACAATCCGCTCAGGACTGAAAGCCCCGGCCCCGGGCCGCCAGCTTTCATCCCTCCAGCTGTACTCCATCTCCGAAACCGCAAATTCCGCCGCCTCGGAGCCAAAGTCAATACGAATAAGGGATGCGTCCGAGGGAACCGTAAAGCTGAGTCTCTGAGGTTCCCCCGCATCCGTATAAGCCGCCGTCGTCTGGTTCTCCGGGGCAAAATCAGCCGTCGTCCCGTAATAGACCTGAATATCCGCCGATTTGCTCCCTGTTACAGTAA
>JAILID010000060.1 GCA_024695465.1 Lachnospiraceae bacterium
GGCGTCACTGATGAGGTGGGAGGCATTTTCCGCTTCGTAGGCCATCAGCAGGCCCTCGCCGGCCGCCACATTGTAGGGGTCGGTCGTGCCGCCGAACCAGACGTCGCCGGACGGGTTGCCGGCTTCCTCCTCGATCTTGGACTGGACTTCACCGGTGGAGAGGCGCTGATACTGGACTTCGATGCCGTAGAGTTCCTGGAAATGTTCGCAGGCCGCCGCGAGATAATCCTCCTCGCAGGAGCCGTAGACGACCAGGGTGCCTTCCGCTTTTGCTGCGGCGACAAGGTCATCGGCTGCCGCCGCGGTGCTCCCGGCAGCGGTGCTTTCCGCCGCGGTGCTCTCTGTCTTCGTGCTCTCGGCGACCGCCGTGGAGCTTGTGGAGGAGCCTCCGCAGGCCATGAGGCTTACGGCCATTGCTCCGGTGAGCATTGCTGCAATTAATTTTTTCATGTTGACCTCCTTCATTTTTTGTGCATATTGCCGGATTATATGTTGAATATAGTCCGTTTGCTATAAAAATATTCTAATACAAAAGAAGGGGAAAGTAAAGTGTTAATGAAAAACGGGCGTAGAAACTCTGATCCCGGAAAAAAGGATTGGAATGATTCTCAAAAAGTGATAAAATGAATTCGTATCGGGATTAAGCGCTCAGCGAATACCTATACCGCCTGGAACCAGCGGTGGAAAGGAGAGAAATGGATATCAAGAAAAAAATAGAGGAGATCGTGGCTAAAATCAAGGAGAGTCCGGACCTTATGGCCTCTTTCAAGGAAGATCCGGAGAAGGCCATCGAGGGCCTTGTAGGCATCGATATTCCGGACGGTTCCCTGGATCAGATTACCACCGGGGTTAAGACGGCGCTGGCCGCCAATCAGGTTTCCGGGGCTCTGGATACCCTGAAAAAGCTCTTTTAAAAAGACCCGCCTGCAATGGGGCGGTGACTTAAGGAAACAATGAAGCAAAAGACGGCGCAGCTTGACGGCTATGCCGTCTTTTGCTGTTTTTCAGTTGTATTGTGGGCTTCTTCGACAGCCCGTGTAAAGTCAGATGCGCCGATGAAGCGATAGACAATGGTAATTTCCCTTGTCCTGGATTTTTTGTCTGCGTGGGACACTTCGATGCAGGCTCCCTTCATCGGGAAAACCGCAAGCCCGGAGAAGAGGCGGAGCACGCCGGAAGCTTCAGTCCAATCGCACCGCCCCGACAGGCCGGATGTTCATCGGGTAGACGTTTTGGCGTCCGAAATAGCCGGACATGTACTCGATATAGGCGGCTTCGTCTTCCAGCGGGACGACCGCCGCGATGACGCCGGCAAAGCCCCCGCCGTGGACCCGGCAGACGCCCCTGCCGGCTTTCTTCAGGAAGAGATTACTGAGAGCCAGGGCCAGGGAGATCTTCTGCTCCGCCGGGTTTTCATTTGTATAAATATTCTGCAGCAGGTCGTAAGAAGAAGCCCCGGATTCGTCGATAAGGGAAAGGATCCGGTCGAAATCCTTCTTAGCGGCCGCCTCCTCCATCTCCATGACCCGGCGGTTTTCCTCGAAGAAATGGAAGGCCCGGAGAATCGCCCGGTCGTTTTTGATCTTATCAAGGTTGTGAAGAAGCTTATCGAACGTCACGTCGCAAAGGCGCTCGCCCCCCAGCGCTTTGGCCGCAAGCTTCATCTCCTCCGGGATCTCGGAATATACGGCCGAGAGATCCGAGTGTCCCTTCCCCGTATTGATGATGACGTAGGAATAGCCGCCTTCGGAAAATGAAAAGCTCACTTTCCTGTAAGCGGGCTCCGGATCCTTGAAGGACAGCATGATCGGGCCGCCGACCGAGCAGGCCATCTGATCCATGAGGCCGGAGGATTTAAACCACCATTTGTTTTCCGCGTACTGGCCGGCCTTGGCGTATTCCGTATAGGGGAGGGCTCCTTCGTTGAAGAAGTCGTTGATGACCGCCATGACCAGCATCTCGAAGGAAGCGGAGGAGGAGACCCCGGCCGCGGCGATGACATTGGAAGACGCGCAGCAGTCAAAGCCGCCGATCTTCTTCCCGCTTTTGAGGACGTATTCGACGATCCCTGCGACGAGGGCGGTCGTACCCTTTCCCTTTCGGATAGAGGAGAGATTGCTGATATCGATCTCGAACTCCCGGTAGCCTTCCGACAGGATCCGGATGACATTGCTTCCGTTTTTAGCCGCGGCGCCGATCGTGTCCAGGGTGATGCTCCCGGCGAGGACGAGCCCGCCGTTGTGGTCGGTGTGATTTCCGATGATCTCGGTTCGTCCCGGGGACGTAAAGAAGACGGCCTTATCGTGTCCGTAGGTTTTTTGGAAATGCTCCGCAAGCTTTGTGAAGCGGGCGGAAGACAGCTCCGTTTCCCCGTAAACGCTTCTTAGGGTTTCAAGAGACGGTATCTTCATGGGATTGACCTCCGTTAAGGTTTGATAGCTCTATTATAACCTTCTTTTAAGAAATCTCCATGGCTTTTTCGAAGGAAATAAAAATTTTTCGGGGGAAGTCTTGAACAAAGCCGCCGAAAAGCAGATAATGGTTTTATCCCGGCGGGAGCTGATGAATCCGGGGCGGACAAGCCGCTTTAGAAAACCGCGGAGCGCCCGCGGATGAGGCGCCGGTTTGCCGGGGATACGGCGGGCAGGACCGGGATACCAAATGAAAAGGAGAAGAAGATGGCTGTAGGCGAAGTGGAATGCTGCGATTTAACGGAGGTCCATGAGGACAAGGTCCGCATGGTGAGCTCAAGCATGCCGAAGGAAGACCTTCTGTATGATCTGGCGGAGCTTTTTAAGGTGTTCGGGGATTCAACAAGGATACGGATCCTGTTCGCGCTCTTTGAGGCGGAGATCTGTGTCTGCGACCTCGCGGAGACGCTGAACATGACGCAGTCCGCGGTGTCTCACCAGCTTCGGATTCTGAAGCAGGCCAGGCTGGTGAAAAGCCGCCGGGACGGGAAATCCGTTTATTACTCCCTGGACGACGACCACGTAGCGACGATCATTAATATGGGACTGGAGCATATCGAGGAATAGAGGCTTAGACAAATAGTACTTGACTTCCTCCGGAAAGGGTGTATACTCTAATTAACATATGAACAATCATTCAAATGTTTAAGTGTAAAAGGAGTTAACTATGAAGAAAACTTATAAAATCGATGTCGATTGCGCCAACTGCGCGAACAAGATGGAAGAAGCCGCGAAGAATACCGCGGGGGTCAGGGACGCCTCCGTCAATTTTATGGCCCTGAAAATGAAGGTCGAGTTCGAAGACGGGGCGGACGCGGACGCGGTCATGCGGGACGTAGTCAAAAACTGCAAAATCGTAGAAGACGACTGCGAGATCTTCCTATGACGAAAAAACAGAAAAACCTTCTTATCCGCGTTATCTGCGCGGGTATTTTTATGCTGCTTCTGCTGCTCCTGCCCCTGGAGAATTACCCCCTTCTTCGCTTTGCCCTCTTCCTCATTCCCTATCTCACGGTGGGTTATGACATCCTCCGGAAGGCCTTCAAGGGGATCCGGAACCGCCAGGTCTTCGATGAGAATTTTCTGATGGCGGTTGCCACGATCGGCGCCATGGCGCTGGGAGATTACAAGGAAGGCGTCGCGGTCATGTGGTTTTATCAGATCGGGGAGCTCTTCCAGAGCTATGCGGTCGGGAAGAGCCGGAAGAATATCGCGGCCCTCATGGACATCCGCCCGGACTGCGCCAACGTGGAAGGAGAGGACGGAGAGCTTGAGGAGACGGATCCGGACGATGTGGAGATCGGGACGCGGATCGTCGTAAGGCCCGGAGAGAAGATCCCGATCGACGGGCGGGTGGTCTTCGGGAACTCCACGCTCAATACCGCGGCCCTGACCGGGGAGAGCCTGCCGAGGGACGTGTCCGTCGGGGACGAGGTCCTGTCCGGCTGCGTCAATATGTCCGGCCTCCTTAAGATCGAAACGACCCGGGAATTCGGGGAGTCCACGGCCTCGAAGATCCTGGACCTGGTCGAGAACGCCAGCTCAAGAAAATCGCGATCCGAGCAGTTCATCACCCGCTTTGCCCGCGTCTATACGCCGGCGGTCTGCTGCTCGGCGCTGGCCCTGGCCATCCTGCCGCCCCTTGTCCGCCTTCTTGCGGGGCAGTCCCCTGATTTTTCCGACTGGATCTACCGGGCGCTCACCTTCCTCGTCATCAGCTGTCCCTGCGCCATCGTCGTCTCCATCCCGCTTTCCTTCTTCGGGGGGATCGGGGGAGCCGGCGCGAGCGGGATCCTGATCAAGGGCTCCAACCTCATGGAGACCCTGTCGAAGGTGAAGGTCGTCGCGTTCGACAAGACCGGGACCATCACGAAGGGCAATTTCACGGTGACGGGCATCCATCATTCGCCTATGGAAAATGAAAAACTGCTGGAACTTGCGGCTCTGGCCGAGAGCCATTCCGATCACCCTATCAGCAGGAGCATCCGCGCGGCTTACGGGAAGGAGACGGCCTCCTCCCGCGTTGCGGACGTCCGGGAGCTGTCCGGCAAGGGAATCCTGGCAGTGGTTGACGGGCATCAGGCAGCGGTCGGGAACCTCAAGCTGATGAAAGAGCTGGGCGTTGAGGCGGCAGAGTGCCGGAGCCCGGGGACGATTGTCCATGTCGCGCTCGACGGAGCCTATGCGGGCCACATCGTGATCTCCGATGAGATAAAGCCGAATGCGAAGGCCGCGCTGGCGGCCCTTAAGGACGCTGGCGTCGTCAGGACCGTCATGCTGACCGGTGACAAGGAATCGGCGGCCGGGGCGGTGGCCGAAGCGGCCGGGATCGACGAATACCGTTCGGAGCTTCTTCCGGGGGACAAGGTGAAAGAGGTCGAGAAGCTTCTTAAAGAGAGCGGGGAAAAGTCCAAAGTTGCCTTCGTCGGGGACGGGATCAACGACGCTCCGGTCCTTACCAGGGCGGATATCGGGATCGCCATGGGCGCGCTCGGAAGCGACGCGGCCATCGAGGCCGCGGACGTGGTCCTCATGGATGACGACCCCTTAAAGATCGCGAAGGCCATCCGGATCGCGAAGAAGTGTCTCCGCATCGTCTATGAGAACATTTACTTCGCCATCGGGGTCAAGCTTGCCTGCCTCATCCTGGGGGCTTTGGGAATCGCCAATATGTGGCTGGCCATCTTCGCAGACGTCGGGGTCATGGTGCTCTGCGTCCTGAACGCGGTCCGCTGCCTGGCGGTGAAGAAGCTCTGAGGCGCCCCTTTCCTGCGTCTTTGGCGCGACATTTCCGCTTCCGGGACGCGTCCATGCGCATAATGCTGTGGCGGCGGCGAACGCCCTTCCGGCACAGAGCTTTTTCGGAATTTAAGACAATCAGCTGCGTAAAGAACGCTGTGCCGGCGAAAATCCACTCGCTGCACAGCGTTTTTTCTTTTGTCCGTCTTGCCCTTCTCCCCCGGTTTCGTGTATACTGAAACTCTGGAAAAATGGAGGGAAATATGGAAAAGACCATCAGGCCCATCGCCCGCATACGGAGCGATTACAAGGAGAAATTCGGAATTCCCCGCCAGAGCGGCCTTGTCCCGGAAGCTGAGGCGGAGATCGTCTTTGAAACGGCCTTCCGCAGCAGGGAAGCGCTGAGGGGGATCGAGGAGTTCACGCACCTCTGGCTTATCTGGGGATTCTCGGAAATAAAAAACGCAGGCTTTCGGGCCACCGTAAAGCCCCCGCGGCTGGACGGGGAGAAGAAGGGGGTCTTCGCCACCCGCTCCCCCTACCGGCCCAACGGCCTGGGCCTCTCCTCGGTCAGCCTGCTTTCGATAGGGGAAGACGCGAAAGAAGGCCCTGTCCTTCACGTCGCCGGGGCGGATCTTCTGGACGGGACCCCGATATACGACATCAAACCCTACATCCCCTATGCGGACTCCCACCCGGAGGCCTCAGGCAGTTACTCCGACCGGCATCGGGATGATCGGGTTGCCGTTCATTTTCCGGAAGAGCTGCTCGCGAAGATCCCTCCCGGGAAGCGGGGGGCGCTCAGGAAGCTCCTGTCCCTGGACCCCCGGGGGAGCTACGAGAAGCTGCCGGGCCGGGTCTACGGGCTTCATTTCGCGGATTATGAGGTGCGTTTTGCGGAAAAGGATGGTATACTTGTGGTAAATGAAGTGCTGGAGGCCGAAGGGGCCGGAAAGGTAAAGTGAGAGCTATGTTAAAGGATCCGGGAAAGACAAAAGACGCATTGATCGCTTATATCAGGAACTATTTTGAAGAAAACGGACCGGGCGCTGCCGCGGTCGTCGGCATATCGGGCGGAAAGGATTCCAGCGTCGTCGCCGCGCTCCTTAAGGAGGCGCTGGGGGCGGAGAGGGTCGTTGGGATCCTCATGCCCAACGGGATCCAGCCGGATATCGCGGATTCGGAGGCGATTGTTGAGCTTCTCGGGATCCCCCACATCACCGTGAATATCAAAGAGGGCTTCGACGGGATGGTTGCGGCCATGAACTCGGAGCTCTCGAAGGGCGCGCTGGCCGGGACGACGGAGCTCTCCCGGGATTCAAGGATCAACCTTCCGCCCAGGCTGCGGATGAGCGTCCTCTATGCGGTGGCCCAGGCTCTCCCGGGCGGCGGCCGCGTCGCCAACACCTGCAACCGCTCGGAGGACTATATCGGCTACTCCACCAAGTATGGCGACGCCGCGGGGGATTTCACGATCCTCTCCAACCTCTGCGTCCATGAGGTCATCCAGATCGGGGAAATCCTGGGGCTGCCGGAATACCTGACGAAGAAGACGCCCTCGGACGGGCTCTCCGGGCTCTCCGACGAGGACAAGATCGGATTCACCTACGCGGTGCTTGACCGCTATATCCTGACCGGAGAGTGCGAGGATCCGGCGATCCGGGAGAAGATCGACCGGATGCACCGCCTGAATCTCCACAAGCTTCGCCTGATGCCGGCCTTCGAACTTTCCGAGGAGGAGAGGGTCTGAGAGAACCCGCCGATATGAGGAAATCTCCCCGCCTTCTGATGGAAGCGGGGAGATGGTTACTTATCATCATAATGTCCGCGACATGCTGCAATATAGATTCTGCCATTCTCGATATGGTAGACAAGCCGATCTTTTTCGTTAATCCTGCGGCTGAACTCCCCCTGCAGATTGCCTTTTAATGCCTCAGGCTCTCCTATACCGATGAGAGGTCCATTGCGTTCGATATCCTTTATGAGCTTGTTGATTCTTTTGATTGTTTTCTTATCTTGTGTCTGCCAGTATAAGTAATCATCCCACGCATCATCAGACCATATTTTTTCACTCATCCTCTACCTCTATCAGTTCATGTAGCGTTCCCTTACCGGATTTCAATTCGGCAACGGATTTCATAATGTAGGCTTGATTAGAGGCGTTGTAGAATGGATCCTCCTGCCTGATCTCGAATGGAATACGATGCTCGCGAAGAACAGCTTTCACATATATGTTAATTGCAGCGGATGTAGTAAGTCCCACGGAATCACAGAAAGCATCAAAAGCGTTCTTGTCTGATTCATCGACGCGGGCTGTCAATGTAGAAAGTGCCATATACTCACTCCTTTCATTTTGTTCGATTTGATTATATCGCAAAATGAACACAAAAACAAGCTATAGTGTGCTGTTAGCGGTGAGAAATCGAGTATCATGGAAGCCCTGCAGGCACTTGAAACAGTGGTGTTAAAGCCGGTGGTCATCGTCTCGCTGATTGCAGGAGCCGTAAACGGCGGAGTGATGTTCGCGGCGGTATACCGCGGCCATCCCGGCAAACCCTTGGGCAGCATCGCCGCGGGCGTGTTTGCCGCGGGCGTTTGCTTCTTCATTTGCTTCGCCGCCCTTTCGGCTGCGGCAAGAAAGGTCAGGAAGGTCCGCCTTACTTCTTCTTGAGTTTTGCCGAACGACGATCTTCCCGCTCCTTATGATATTTTTCGATGTCCGGATAGAGACGCTTCAGCTTTATCCGGGAATCATTTGTCTGAAATTGCCAGTTTACCGGGGATGGATCTTTGTC
>JAILID010000061.1 GCA_024695465.1 Lachnospiraceae bacterium
CAGATAACGCTTCAGGCACATCATACGAAACGCTTATTCAGAATCTGTTGACAGATTTCTACCCTGAAACACCGGAGAGTACCCCGGTCATCACGCTCTCTCCCGAAGCCATGGAACTGCACCGGCAGTTCTATGAGGAGATGGAATCCCTGCAGGGGACGGAACTGAAGAACTATCCTTCCCTGAAAGAATGGACCGGTAAGCTTTCCGGGAATGTGCTGCGCATCGCCGGAATCCTGACCCGAGCACAGGAAGACTTCTTATACCCCTCTATCACAGACCCTTTTGATGAAAACCCATTCAGGGAGGACGACCGTGAAGTTTTCATACGGTGTTCGTCCGGCCTGGCGGTAGACAGCCTGACCATGGCGAACGCCGTTGAGATCGGCAGGTGCTTTCTGTACCACGCGAGGAAGGCTTTCTCACTCATGGGTGCGGATCAACTGACCATCGACAGCAGATATGTTAGGGATGTCATTTTGGATAAAGGTCTCCGGGAATTCAGTTCCCGTGAAATCCTTCGTGAGTGCCGCCGTTTTAAAACGAAAGCGGAAATCCTTCCCGCTCTCCAGCATCTGGAAGACTACGGTTATCTCTCCCCCAAGGAAGCTTCGTATTCAGGAATCGGCCGACCGCAGGCGGAGGCTTGGACAGTCAACCCGGTGCTGTTCGAACTGCCGGTTCTCAATGACAGCCTGCCCGCCACCGGATCCATCAGCCCGGACAAACAGGAGGTAACGAATCCATGAACCGCCAGCTTCAAAAAGTTCCCCTTTGTGAGAAGGAACTGTTGACACTCAACGAGGCAGCCGCTCTTTTTGGCGTCGGAATCAACAGGATCCGCGACATGACAAATGCTGAGCATTGCTCCTATGTGCTCTTTGTCGGCGGTAAACGGCTGATCAAACGCCGCCTGTTTCTTGAATACCTGGAGCAGGCATACTCGATATAAATCTCGCTTGCAAATTGAAATAAGTGTCTGCGCGTGGTATGATTATTTCATTCTACACGTAGACGCTTTCCAGAAAGGAGGAACAATGGCAGGAAAGCGCAAGGACAGTAAAGGCCGTGTCTTAAAAACCGGAGAATCACAGCGCAAAAATGGTTCTTATGATTACCGCTGGACTGATCAAAACGGAAAAATGCACAGCATCTATGCCAAAACGCTGGATGAGCTCAGAAACAAAGAGTCTGCCCTGCAGCGGGACATTGCGGATGGGATTGACTATTGTGCAGGAGAAATAACCGTAGCCGCCCAGGTTGACAAGTATATGAACCTAAAGCGGACTGTTAAGCAGAATTCTCTTCGCGCATACAGTTCCGTTGTCAATCGCGTTCACAGTGATTCTTTCGGAAAGAAACGCATAAGAGACGTCAAAAAGTCTGACGCTCAGGCATGGTTTATTAAACTGCATGATGAAGGTCTTGCACGCAACACCATCAGTGTTTACAAGACCGTCCTTCAACCGGCATTTGAAATGGCTGTGGATGATGACGCAATCAGGAAGAATCCGTTCCGTTTTAATCTGTCAGAACTGCTTCCGGATGATTCCCAGAAGCGCGTTGCATTAACGAAAAGCCAACAGGATAAGTATCTCCGATTTATTGCTGAGTATGGAAACGGCAACTATCTCGATGATATTATCGTCCTGCTGGAAACCGGTGTGAGAATCAGCGAACTGTATGGAATAACCATATCAGATGTTGATTTCGCGAAGGGCAGACTGTATATCAGAAGGCAGTTATGCCGCACCGCTGAGAGTCCTTATTTTATTACTTCCCCGAAATCCGCAAGCGGTATTCGTACGATTCCGTTGTCAAAGACAGCATATGATGCTTTGCAGCACGTTATTACCAATCGCGGCACTCCTCAGATTGAAACGATGGTTGACGGCGTCAGCGGTTTTATCTTCCTTGATAAGGACGGCAAGCCGAAGGTAGCACAGCACTGTGAGAACTATATGCGTCTTATGCAGAAGAAGTATCGCTCAATCTTCAGCGATAATATGCCTAATGTCTCACCTCATGTTCTTCGCCACACTTTTTGCACGAACCTGCAGCAGGGCGGCCTCGATCCAAAGTCTTTACAGTATGTCATGGGGCATTCAGACCCTGAGATTACAATGGCGCTCTACACGCACTCAGATTATGACTTCGTGGAAAAAGCGTTTCGTCTGGCCCTCGGCACATGAGCAAACACGCCAAAAAGCTTACGCATATTTTTACGCATTTTGACTGTAGAAAGTCGTAGAACTATAACGATTTACGTGAGCACCTGTTTTGATCTCTATTGCTTATCTCGAACTATTTTAGTTTGATAATTATATATTTAGATTGTTTTTTGATTATTCCAGAACTTTTTGTCTGATATTTGATAATTTCGTGTCTGATGGGCGGCATGTACTAAGCCATCTGTATCATCAAACAGACCGGTGCGAA
>JAILID010000084.1 GCA_024695465.1 Lachnospiraceae bacterium
GAGATCAGGCTGTTCTCCATGATGATCCGCGTGCGCTCGTCGCAGGTGCCGGCCTCGTAGGCGCTGTACATCCGGTCGAATTCCGCGTACTGGCGGAGGATCCCGTCGTCGAAGCAGAAGTCGAAGCCGCGGGTGGGTTCGGAGCGGAAGTAGAGCCAGAGGACCATTTCCGGCGGGTAGATCTTGAGCAGGGTCGCCGGCGTCAGGTTGAGGCCCGAGGAGCCGGACATCTTGCCGGTCGTGCCCTTGATCCCGACGAACTCGTAGCCCTGGAAGACGGGCGGCTCGATGCCGTAGATCCGGCGCGCGATGACGCTGCTGGTGTCGTAGCTGCCGCCGGGGCTCGCGTGGTCCTTGCCGCCGGGCTCGAAGTCGACGCCCTCGTACATCCAGCGCATCGGCCAGTCGATCTTCCAGGCGAGCTTGCAGTTGAAGTTCCTGGTGAAGTCAAATGTGCCGTGGTGGCCGCAGGAACATGTATACTCCGCGGTGGTGCAGTCATCGGAGAGACTCCGGATGACCGTCGTGTCCTTGCCGCAGTGCGGACAGTAGATGCTGACCGGGTAGTAGGCCTCGCGCTCGCCCGGGAGCTCCTCCTGGGTGCGGAAGGAGGACAGGATGTCGAAGATCTCGCCTCTCTTCTTAAGCGCCGTGATGACGTGGTCCTTGTAATCGCCGTTTCTGTACTTGACCGCCTGGAACTTGTAGTCGAGATCGATCTTGAAAGGCAGGATCGAGTGCATGAATTCATTTTCGAAATACGCGGCGTAAGTGGTCTCCGGCGAATCGAAGGGGTTCGGGACGTCCACGTAGGGCCGGCCGACGTACTGCTCGTAGTCGGGGTGGACGGCGGCGACATTTTCCGGTATCTTGCGGAGCCGGTCAAAATCGTCCCAGGAGAACAGGATGCGGACCTTGCGGCCGAGGCGCTTAAGCTCGTTGGCGACCTCCAGCGTTGTCGCGATGTCGCGGAAATTTCCGAAATGGATGGATCCCGACGGGCTGATCCCGCAGGCGCAGGTGTAGACCTCCTTGTCGGGGCTGCGGCGGATGATGGTGTTTGCGATTTCGTTTGCCCAGTACATGGCTTCCTCCTTTGAAAATGAAATAATGGGTGATTTTGTTTCTGACATAACTATATATCGGAGGGGTTTGGAGTTTTTTCAGGGGGTATTGCATTTTTGGGGCGGCGGAATCGACATTTTTTTGACAAAACGGCCGGAGAGATTTTGGAAATATATGCTTACTATGAAATTTTGAAAATGGGCTATTTTGTTGATATTGTCACCGGATTCGATGAAGATAAAATAGCCAACATTGGAGAGGCGCTTAAATCATTGATGGAAGAGTAAGATAGCCGTCGTCTCCTTGAATATTTTGACCTCCCCGCCCCAATGTGCTATCATGTCCGCAAGAACATATATCTGTGAGGGAAAAAATCGTGATAATCATGACACTGGAAGGAATCGGCATATCCTTCGGAGAGAATGAATTGCTCCGCAGCGTGACCCAGGGAATCGAGGACCGCGACCGGATCGGCGTAATCGGCATAAACGGAACGGGGAAATCCACCCTTCTGGCCATCGCGGCCGGGACGCTGGAGCCCGACGAAGGGCAGATCATCCGCCGGAACGGGCTCAAGATCTCTTACCTGCCCCAGAATCCGGCCTTTGATCCGGACCGGACGATTCTGGAAAATGTGGTTCGGAACATTTCCCGGGAGCAGGATTTCTGGAATACCCGGGGAGAAGCCGCCGCCATGCTGCAAAAGCTGGGAATCGATGATCCCGAAGCGCTTCCGGGCACGCTTTCCGGCGGCCAGAAGAAGCGGGCGGCCCTTGCGGCGGCCCTGCTTACGCCCAGCGATCTCCTGATTCTGGACGAGCCGACCAACCACCTGGACCACGAGATGATCGAGTGGCTGGAGGAATGGCTTGGAGGCTACAGCGGGGCCCTCATCATGATCACCCATGACCGCTACTTCCTCGACGAGGTGACCTCCGTGATCTGGGAGATCGACCGGGCCCGGGTCTACAGCTATCCGGGCAATTATGAGAAATATCTTGAGACGAAACAGGCCCGCCTGGACTTCGCGCTGGCGGAGGAAAGGAAGATGGCCGCGCTCTACAAGCAGGATCTTGCCTGGATGATGCGGGGGGCCAGGGCCCGCTCGACGAAGCAGAAAGCCCATATCCAGCGCTTCGAGGCGCTGCGGGACCGGGAGAAGATCGTCGAGGAGCGGAATGTGGTCCTCGAATCGCTTCCCTCAAGGATGGGAAATAAGACCATCGAGATCAGGCACATTTCCAAAAGTTATGGGGAAAAGTGCCTGTTTCGGGATTTCTCCTATAATTTTCTGAAAAATGACCGGATCGGGATTATCGGGCCGAACGGCTGCGGAAAGTCGACGCTGCTCAGGATCCTGACCGGGAAGGTTTCTCCTGATGAGGGGGAGCTGGAGATCGGGCAGACGATCAAAATGAGCTGTTTCAGCCAGGAAAATGAAGGGCTCCCTCCTGCGGGGACCGTGATCGAGCTGGTGAAAGAGCACGGGGAGTGTGTGCGCACCGCGGACGGGCTCATCACCGCATCCGCCATGTGCGAGCGTTTTCTCTTTCCGGGCAGCAAGCAGTATACTCCCGTTGAGAAGCTTTCCGGCGGTGAAAAACGGCGGCTTTACCTGCTGCGCGTTCTGATGGAAGCTCCCAACGTGCTGATCCTGGATGAGCCCACCAACGATCTTGACATCGAGACTTTACAGATCCTGGAGGACTATCTGGACCATTTTTCCGGGATCGTGATCGCGGTCTCCCATGACCGCTATTTTCTGGATCGGGTCGTCAACCGGATCTTCAGCTTCGAAGGGGACGGCTATCTGCATCAAAGCGAAGGGGGCTATGAGGAATATCTGCTGCACAAAGAGGGCTTAAGCCTCTCGTCCCTGTCCGAAAACGCGAAAGCCGCTCCGAAAGAAGCCGGGAAGGGCGCGCGCTGCAGGAAGGCGGAAGCGCCCAGACGCCTCTCTTATTCCCAGCAGCGGGAATATGATTCCATCGAGGGCCTGATCGATTCGCTGACGGAAAAGTCGGAGCGTCTGGCGGAGGAGATGAACCGGGCCTCCGCGGATTATGTGAAGCTCCAGTCCCTCTCGGAGGAAAAGCAGAAGACGGATGCGGAGCTCGAAGAAAAGATCGGGCGTTTTCTTGAGCTTCAGGAGTTGGTGGAGAGTTTTCAGAAAAACGGGTAAAGATACTATTCTGTGTCGGATTCGAGCTGCTTTATGCGGCGCAAATCCAATGGAAATCTGCGCACATCCAAGACAAAAAAGGCAGCCCCCGCCGCGCGGCAGGGGCTGCTTTTGAAGTTCCATCGTTATGCGGTTTTCAGCCGATCAGATCGCGGATATCGGCGTAAGGGAGGCCGGGGAGCGCATCCGCGGCGTTTTTGCAGACCAGTTTGCCGTCATAGGTGTTGATGGCGGAGTAGAGGACCGGGAAGCCGGCCGCGGCCGCTTCGAGCCCTTTGTCCGCGATCAGGAGGCCGTAGCGGAGGGTCGCGTTGGTGAGGGCGATCGTCGAGGTGCGCGGGACGGCGCCGGGCATGTTGCCGACGCAGTAGTGGACGACGCCTTCGATCGTGAAGACCGGATCGTCGTGGGTCGTCATGTGGGAGGTCTCGCCGCAGCCGCCCTGGTCGATGGCGACGTCTACGAAGACGGCTCCGTTTTTCATTTCCGCAAGGTATTTCTTCTTGAAGAGCTTGGGCGTGGCGGCTCCCGGGATCAGGACGGAGCCGATGACCAGATCGGCGTCCTTCACCGCGTTTTCAATATTGGCGTCGGTGGAAACCAGCGTCTGGATGCGGGCGCCGAAAATGTCGTCGAGGTATTCAAGCCTCTTCAGGTTGATGTCGATGATCGTGACGTTGGCGCCGAGGCCGACCGCCATCTTGCAGGCGTTGGTTCCGACGGTGCCGCCGCCTAAGATCACGACGCTGGCCTTGTGGGTTCCGGGGACGCCGGCGAGCAGGATGCCTTCGCCGCCGTTCGGCTTTTCGAGGAACTTGGCGCCCTGCTGGATCGAGAGACGGCCGGCGATCTGGCTCATCGGGGCCAGAAGGGGGAGGCTGCCGTCTTTCTCGATGAGGGTCTCGTAGGCGACGCCTTTCACCTTGCCCTCCAGCAGAGCCTCGGCCTGTTCGCGGTCCGCGGCAAGGTGCAGGTAGGTGTAGAGAATGAGGCCTTCGTGGAACATGCCGTATTCTTCCGGGAGGGGCTCCTTGACCTTGACCATCATATCGCACTGGTCCCAGACGGCTTCCGCGGCTTCGACAAGCTTCGCGCCGGCGGTTTCGTATTCGGCGTCCGTGAAACCGGAGCCGGCACCGGCGCCCTTTTCAATGAGGACTTCATGGCCGTGGGCGGCGTAGGCTTTTACGTTGTCAGGCGTCAGGCCGACTCTGAATTCGTTGTTTTTGATCTCTTTTACGCATCCGATTTTCATAATGAATCCTCCTTTGCTGTATTTGTCCATAGTATAGCAAAGATTAAGAAAAAAATAAAGAAAATTTATGCAAAATACCGGAGAAATCTTTTAGGTCTGCGCATCGGGAATTCGCGGGCGCATAAAGCCGGCAGGGGCAAATCGCCCGCTGGGATAAAGCCTCCGGGAGGATGCGCGAATCCGCGCCGATTCCCGCTTCGGGCTCTCTTTGGGCATCTTTTACATTGTTTTTTAGGAGTATTAATGTTAAAATAACTATTGCAAACGGCGAATGGACCGGTCTTTTGCGATAAGTGTTTCACGAGGCTGCGCGCGGAGCCGCATCGCTGTCCTGGCCTAGGGAGCGGCGTGGGGCCGGCGCGGGAAATGAGAAGATGAAACTGTATTTCGGAGGTAAAAAAATGGCTAAGAAAGTTGTAATTGCAGGCGGCGGCGTTCTCGGAACCCAGATTGGACTTATTTGCGCGTACCATGGATTTGACACCACCTTCTGGCTCCGTTCGGAATCTTCGATTGGAAGGACACAGCCCAAGATTGAACGCTATTCAGCCCTGATGCTGGAAGACCTGGCCAAAGCCCGGGCGCTGGTCGGGAATCCCATGGGGGCCTTTCTCTATCCCAGGGGATTGATCGGGGATTGGGGAAAGACGACGGCAGAGGATATCGACGCGCTTCTGGAGCAGGCCAGGAAAAACTTCGCTGAGCTCGTCCACCTTGAACTCGATATGGCAAAGGCTGTGAAGGATGCGGATATCGTGATTGAGTCCATGTCCGAAGATCCGAAAGCCAAGATAGGGGTCTATGAGGCGATGAAGGATCTGCTGGATGAGAAGACGATCCTCTGCACCAACTCATCCACCCTTCTTCCCAGCATGTTTGCCGAGCATACCGGACGTCCCGCGAAGTATTGCGCCCTTCATTTTGCCAACACGATCTGGAAGAACAATACGGCTGAAGTTATGGGCCATCCGGGGACCGATCCGGCGGTTTACGATCAGGTTGTCGCGTTTGCCGGCGAAATCGGCATGGTTCCGCTCCAGCTTCACAAGGAGCAGCCGGGCTACATTCTGAATTCGATGCTGGTACCCTTCCTCACTGCGGCCCAGGCCCTTTGGGCCGACGGCGTCGCGGATCCCCAGACGATCGATCGCACCTGGGAGCTGGCCACCTCCGCCCCGGCAGGACCTTTCAAGATCCTGGATATCGTCGGGCTGGAGACCGCGTACAACATCAACCAGATGAAGCCGGGCGCCAAGGAAGAAGGTACGCTCACGAACCGAATGGGCAGGCTTTTGAAGGAGAAGATCGATAGGGGCGAGACCGGGGTGAACGCCGGCAAGGGCTTCTACGATTATACAAAATAAAACAGTAAGGTTCGTTCCCGCGGGAGCTCCTCTGCCGCAGAGTTCCAACGGAATCGATCGCGTAAGTTTCGCAGCTGCCGGTCTCCTGTCTGGAGGCCGGCGCTTATTTCCGGGAAGTCCGCAATGAGGGTCCCGCGGGGACGCATGTTGATTTTGCCGCACGGGGCGGCGTAAATCCGGATCAGGGAAATGAAAACCGGTTTCCTGTTTCTTTTGTCTCAGCGGGAGAAGTCCCGCTTTTTAAATGGAGTAACGGTTCGATGCTTGAGGTCGCTCATTATACAAAACGCTACGGCAGGACTCTGGCCTGCCGCGATATCTCTTTCACGGTTCCGGATGGGAGCGTGACCGTCCTTCTGGGTCCCAACGGGGCCGGAAAATCGACGCTGATGAAAGGGATCATCGGCTTCCTCCGATTCGAGGGGCAGATCCGGATCAACGGCCTGCCCAACACGGATCCCAAAAGCCGCCGGGCCATCGGCTATATTCCGGAGATCCCTTCCTTCTACCCCAACCTAACGGTATCGGAACACGTGGAATTCGTGGCGAGGGCTTACCGCCTGAAGAACTACAGGGAGCGGGCCGGGGAGCTGCTGGAACAGTATGATCTGGCGGATCATCGGAAAAAGCTCGGGTCCGAGCTCTCCAAGGGGATGGCGCAGAAGCTGAATATCTGCCTCGGATTGTTCACGGAGCCGACGGTGCTGCTGCTGGACGAACCCTTCATCGGCCTGGATCCCCATGCGATCAAGGAGCTGAAGCGCACCATTGAGGAGCTGAGGGCGAAAGGAGCTTCCCTCCTGGTCAGCACGCATATCATCGATTCCGTGGATATGCTCTGGGACCGGGCGATCGTCATGCAGAAGGGGGTGGTGCGGGAAGATACCTCAAGGGAGGAGCTGGATCGCCGCGGCGAAAGTCTCGAAGGGCTCTTCTTTGCCGCGACCGAAGGCCGGACCGCGGCGCTGTAGAGGAGGAAGGAGGGCTATGTTCGCGTATTATTTCCTTCATTCTCTTTGGAACCAGCTGAAGCAATTCGTCCGCAGCTGGGCCTTCGTCCTTTTCGCGCTCATGGCTTTCGCGGGCAGCGTGATCTGGATGTGGGGCAGCTGGTATTACCGGCGCCTGGCGGAGGAAAACCCGGCGCTGCCGGAGGATTTCTCGGAGTTCTTCACCGTGAGCGGCCTTTCCGGGCTTGATGCGCTGGAGCTGGCCGCGGGCCTCTTTGTGCTGGGCCTCCTGCTCTTCCAGGCGGTCAGCGCGGAGAAGAGCGTCTCCCGTCTGTTTATGCAGTCCGATGTGAACCTGCTTTTTGCCAGCGACCGCTCCCCCCAGGAGGTGCTCGCCTTCCGGGTGACGAATACGCTGGCGCTGGGGATCATCGCGGGGGCCGTCATCCTTTTCAGGCTCCCTTCTATCGCGTCGGCCTATGCGCTTACGCCCTATGCGGCGGCCGCGATTTTCATTTCCTGGATGCTGCTGCTGGCCTTTTCCGTGCTCCTTAAGATCCTGATCTACGAGATCGGCAGCAGGCACCCTGTCTTTCACCGGAATCTGCGCTGGTTCCTGTTCGCGGGCTTTGCCGTCTTCGCGGTGTTCTTTTACCGCGCGGACAAGGCCAACGACAAGGATCTGCTTCTGACGGCCCGGCAGTTTTTCAACGCGCCGGCGACCCGCTGGATCCCGGTCTGGGGCTGGATCAAGGGCGTTTTGATGTTCGCGCTGGAGGGTGATGGCCGGACGTCCCTGGGTCTTCTTGTCCTCAGCCTTTGCGTGATCGCGGCGCTTGGTTATCTCGCGCTTAAGCTGCCGGCCAATTACTACGAGGAGACGCTGACCTACGCGCAGGAGGCGGCGATGCTGGCGGAGGCTGTTGGAAATGAAAATGCGGCCCTCCTGGTCATGGGCAGCCGCCGCCATCGCGAGGTGAAAAAGGCCGGTTTCCGATACGGAAAGGGGAGCAGCGTTTATTTCTTCCGCGTGCTGCATAACCGGGCCCGCAGCTCAAGGCATTTTGTCACGAAGACCATGCTCACCTATCTTTTCGCGGAGATCGCGGCAGGGCTCTATGTCCGCTATTTTCTGGAGGAACCCATCGACTACATCCCGGTGCTTCTCCTGGTCGTGATCGTTTTCTTCCGGACGATCATTTCTCCGGTTACGGAGGACGTCCGCATGGCCGGCTTTCTGCTCCAGCCGGAACCGGTCTGGCACAGGCTCTTCTTCTCCCTGCTCGGCGGCAGCTGCAACTGCGCGCTGGACGCCGCGCTGCCTCTGATGGCCGGGAGCCTGGCGGCGGGTTTTTCACCGCTTCGGGGGCTGATGTACCTGCCTGTGCTGGCCGCGGTGGATTTCTTCGCCAGCGCCTCCGGGGTCTTCACCGATGTGTCGATTCCGACCTCGATCGGAGTGAGCTTTAAGCAGGTGATCCAGGTCCTGCTTATCTACGCGGGGCTGATTTTCGACGGTTTGATCCTCTCGTATGGAATCGCGACGCGGCACAGCGCCGCGGGTTTTGCCTTGATGACCCTGTTGAACCTTCTTTTTGGCGGAACCTTTCTCGGACTTACGGGGGTATGGCTGTATCCCTGTAAGGGGAAGCGGGTGCGGTCGGAAGGGGACCTTCCGGACGAGGCCGGGGCGAAAAGAGTCTGCAGCAGAATCGGTTTTGCTTTAAGCGCCATGTTTCTCGCCATTTTCGCAGGTCAGCGGCTTCTGACCGGGGCGTTTCCGGTGCTGGGACTCTATCTCCCGATTTACGGAATCGGTTTTCCGCTTTTCCTTCTTTTCATGGGACCCGGGAAAACCGATTTCGCGAAGGGGAGGCCTCTCCGCTTCCGGGAGTTTCTTCTGCTGGTCCCCGCCTGCTTTTTCGTCATGTACGGGGGAAATATTCTGGGCTATCTGCTCCAGGGGATCGTCGGCCTCATCCCATTTTCTCTCGGTCTTGCGCCCCTTGGGTCTTCGGACGGGGGGTTGGGCCTTCAGGCCGCGCTTTTGGTCCTGGCGGCTCCTCTCATGGAGGAATACGTCTTCCGCCGCTGCGTGATGGATCGCCTGCTGCCTTATGGGGAAAAGGCGGCGCTTGCCATCTCGGCCCTGCTCTTCGCGCTCTTCCACGGCGCGGTGAACCAGTTTTGTTACGCCTTCCTTCTGGGATTGGTTTTCGGATATGTCTATCTGAAGACGAGGAGGCTGCGCTATACGATCGCGCTGCATGTCCTGATCAATTCGCTCAGCGCGATCGTCCTGCCGCTGCTGCTTTTGCTCGCGGCGCGGTCCGCGCCGGGGATCGCGCTGAATCAGGTGGAGCTTTCTTCCGTTATCACGAATCCCGGAGTGATGGCGCTGCTGCTTTACCTGCTGCTTTTGCTGGTCCTTACGCTTTTGGGCTCGGTACTCTTTTTCCATGGCTTCCGCGAGCGGGATCTGTCCGCGGACGGCGTCGGCCCCAAAACGGCCTTTTCTTCCCGGGGCCTGCTGGTTTTTCTTTTTATCACAGGTACGGTTTTATTGTTCGGATGAGGAAAGGAATTTTTGCGCAAGGCGGAAGTGTATGAAGAAAAGTTCTTTGAAATCCTTATAAATAGTGCTAGAATTGTTATTATACAGCAAAGGGCAGCTATAAGGGCCGCTTGCTGTCTGTATACGCTCCGCATGGCGCGCAGATTGACATTATGATAGGTGTAAAGCGGATTCGGAAACGAGAATGAAGCAAAACGTTTTTCATTTCCTGTAAGCCCGTCTTGTGACGGACGAAAAGAGAATGGAACGCCTTTGCCGCGGAAATGATCGGATTGGAGAATGATAGATGGCAGAACGTGGACCTTACGGATTGACCTTGAAACATCATTATATGATGAACACTTTTTTTCTGGGCGCGCATATCCTTTATTTTTTCTGGTATTATTTTGAGAAGATGCCGATTATGTTTTATTACAACCTTTTCAGCATCGCCGTCTTTATTTTGGCGTATTTCCTGATTAAGCTGGTAGGACCGCATCCGGTGGTCTTTCTTAATTTCGCGGAGATATTTGTCTTCATGACCATGAATGTCTTTTTTCTGGGATGGGATTACGGCTTTGAGGTGTATTGCATTGGTTTTGCTGTATCCGGCATGCTTGTGGATTTTATTGTGGTGCATAAGAGGAAGGTAACGCGTATCAGCAAAACATTTTTATTTTTCTTCCTGTTTTATTTTATCTTTATTTATTTCTGGTGCCAGTCCCATACGCCGTATTATACGCACGGCAGCATTTTTGTGCAGCGGGGCATTTATCTGTCAAATGTTTTATCCACCATGTTTCTGATCGTCGCCTTGCTTTACGCGAGCATGGCCCTGGTCTATGATCTGGAGGGGAAACTGGAGCATGCCGCGGTTCATGACGTCCTGACCGGCCTCCACAACCGCCGCTATATGATGGATTATCTGCGGCGCTGGAAGAAAAGCAGCCCGCAGGCGGCCCGGGAGAACCGGGCCTGGATCGCGATTCTGGACATCGATCACTTTAAGCGGATCAACGACAGCTACGGCCATTTCTCCGGGGATTTTGTGCTGAAGCAGCTCGGGCAGGCTCTGCTTGACCTGGAAGCGAAAAATGAAGGTCTTCTCAGCGCCCGCTGGGGCGGAGAAGAGTTTTCCATCTTTTTCTGCCCGGAGAAGGGAACGGAAGAAAAGGACGTTGCCCGGATCCTGGATGATTTTCGCCGGGAGATCTGTGAAATGAAGCATTGCTGCGAAGGCCGGGAGATTTCCTGCAGCGTCACCATCGGGGCCGCTGCGGTCCGGGGAACGGATACGGATGAGGCCCAGAGGCTGGCGGACGCGAGGCTGTACTGGGGCAAGGAAAACGGCCGCAACCGGCTGGTGTTTTCCGGGCCGGAAGGCGTCATGGGAAACGGGGGTGCCGCATCTGACGCCGCGCCGTTATGATAGCTGATTGGGCTTTTGGAAGCGGGAACTTTTTAATGTGCGGGGGCTTATTCCGGGCAGGACCGGAAAAGGTTCCGCTTGCTTTATGTATACATGTGAATTGTCTGTGTCGATACTTTTCTTTTCCGTGAAACGATGTTATAATGAGTTTAACCATAATCATTTGGGAACTTTTGGCGGATGATTGAGGGAAATGAGGACATTATTATGAAAACGGTATTGAAATCAGTTGGGCTTGCGATGCTGCTGTTTATGGCTGCCGCCGGGGCGGTTTTTCTATCCGCCGGAGCGGCAAAGGGGGAGAATTCGAGAGAGACCCTCCCGGAAGAAAAGAATATAGAGCAGGAAGCAAGCCGGAGTACAGAAGCTTATAAAGCCTCGTCAGCTCCGGCTTCTTTTGTCTTTGGCTTTACGGTCAAGGGGGATGAGGAAGCGGAGAAGGCCCCGGAGAATGTCCTTCGGGTCTGGAGCCGACAGCTGGAAGTCGGGGACGCGGTAGTCTCCTTATCCGGAAAGATGCCGGAGACGACGGAGGCGGAGGTCGTCCGCGAGAGCGGGATGGAAGGCGAAGCCTTCGATCCGCTGGCGGTCTCGGATCAGCCGGCCCTCGTCGGGGGCGCCGCGGAAGGCGGAGACTTCTTCCGGATCCTTCACGCCCTGGATATCACCCTGAGCGATCAGAACGGGGAGGTCCAGCCGGAGAACGGCCCGGTCTATGTCTACGTGAGGAGTGAGGCGGTCGCGGCGGCGGATCCGGAGACGGTCGAAGTCTACCATATGGAGGAAGACGGGAGCCGGACCCGGGTGGAGGAAGTCTCGGTCGGGAACGGCACGGTCCGTTTTCCGGCGGAGCATTTTTCGGTCTATATCATCGTGGAGCACGAGGGCGGAACGGAGATCGTGACGCCCCGGGTGGAATTTCATTTTATCGGGCCCAATTATGCGGATGTCGAGGATGGGATCCAATATGAAGCGGCTCCTTATGTATTCGCCAATTCCGCGGAAGAAAAGCAGGTCAGCCAGATCCTGAAGGACGGGGAGGACCTTGAGAGGATCGTGAATCCCCCGAATACGGAAAAGAAGACATTTATGGGCTGGTTTATCGTGGATATGGAATCGGATACGACCGGATATGACGCCGCAAGCAAGTCCTATGGCGGTTTGATCGCCTATAAGTGGGGGGCGGATCCCGGCCAGGTGGAGTTTGAAAAGGCGATTTCCATCGAGACGGAAAAAAAAGCGGATGGTTCAATAGCGTCCCTGACCTGGAGAATCGGGGAGACGGAGCGGACGGCGGCCGGTATCGATACCGAGGGCTGCGCCCATGTCTACCTGGCGCCTGTTTACGACGATTATTATTTCGTCGATTTTTACATCGGTTACAAGGAACTTGACAAGGATGCGACGAACCTGCTCGCGAAGAGCCTGCTTGCGAGAAAGCTGGTCGTCCTGGGTTCGGACGGGGAGGCTGCCGTGCGGATCGGCAGTATGGAGGCGCCGAGCCCGGACGCGGCCCACAAGATCTTCCTTGGCTGGGAGAGTGTTCAGAGGAATGAAGACGGAAGCTTTGTGAAGGACTCGAATGGATACCTGGTACGGGATCAGTATTACGAGACCCGGGATGATGTGGGAAATGAAATAAACGCGGAACGCGAATCCGAGGCCTATAATCTGACCCTGAACAAGAGCCAGTTTGACTCCGACCGGCGCTTCCTCCTTTACCCGGTCTTCGTGGAGGCCCGCTGGATCCATTTCCATGCCGAGGACGGATCCTATGTCCCTTCGGTCTACCGGAAGACGAACGATGACGGACACGGAAACTTTTTCAAAACGCTTCCAATCAGCAGCCGGAACGGCTATGTTTTTGACGGCTGGTATGACGGGGCTCCGGACAGCAATGGAAACGTGACGGGGAATCAGGTCACGGATAGGGACGGGAAGGTTGTAAGTTCCCTTGACGTGAAGGATGCGGAGAACAAGCAGCTCTATCTTTGCGATGAAAACGGCCTTTCCGTCTACCGGGCCATGGATAAAATGGAACTCTACGCCAAGTGGACGAAGAATGAGAAGACCAGCTATAAGGTTATCATCTGGAAGCAGAAGGTGACCGATGACAAGGACGCCGCGAAGGAGGACAAGACCTATGATTACGAGACGGTTTTCAGCAGTGACGAGGTTTTAAGTTCCGAGTCGGTTGATCCGGCGTCCTTCAGCGGCTCCTATGTCTATCTGGATGGGGAGACCACGAGGAGCGGAAAGGTGTTGGAGAAGAGCCTGAAGGATCAGTCATTCATGAACGCGCTGACCGGGCTCGCGGGGCACTTTACCGGTTTTCAGTTCGCGAGAACCGATATGAGCGGGGTGCCTGAACCAGACGGGACTACGGTCTATAATGTGTATTATGACCGGGAGTTGAGGAAGATAATTTTTAATTATAAATTTTCTGCTCCAGTTACCTGGACCGGCCTTTATGGGCAGAGATTTAGCATGTATAATTATGAGTGGGAAGATGTATCAAGCTATCTGTGGCATGACGGAGAGTCTTATCAGACTTTTCTGGATGCATTTATTCAGGACGAGAATCCTTATAATCTTTCACAGGATTCGAAAAATGGAAAAAATGAGATTTTTCATTATCGTCAAGGCTTAGACGGCCATTACAATCAAAGTGAAGGAAATAGAGTCTATTCATCTGGAGGTAGATTTAATTTTTCCAATAAATATACGGGGTTTACGGTTAGCAAATATTCGCGTAGTTTTAATCCTGCGGGGGGGGATCAGCCAGCGACAGAGTCCTATAATGGCCAATATCCCCTTCACATCTACCACACCCGCAACTCTTATGACCTCACCTTCAATGTCAATTACCCGACAGGGCTTGCGGATCGTGAATTTGCGGAAGGCCGGAGCGTGAATAAGACGGTTAAGCTCTTATTTGAAGAGCCTCTTTCAGCCTATGGAGAAAGCGGGAAGAATTATTTCATTCCCAATACCCCGAACCACTATATTTTCATGGGTTGGTTTGAGGATACGGAAGGAGAGAAGGAGTTTAATTTTAACAGCACGATGCCGGCAGCCAACAAGATCATCTACGGCCACTGGGTTCCGGAATACTTCCTGGTGCAGATGGATCCGGATGGGGGCGAGATCGACCACATAAACCATAACATTGACAGGTATACGATTGTGAACCAGACGGTTGACACTTTCCGCAAGAAAAGCGCGGGTTACAGCGGTTACAACACGGTCTCGGCTTCCTACTTTTATGTCGATTACGGGGAGTCTGTCGGCCAGTATACGATCGAACGCAATTATGTGGAGATTGGCGACGGGGAGGCGGAAAGCTTTGCGCAATGGCTCCTTGACAATCCGAATGCTTCGGAGACGGATAAAGAGGCGCACACGGTCTACTACTACCTGAATACGCAGTACCGGGATTCGGACGGGGACGGCATCCCGGCCGATCTCCGGAACGCTCTCTATCTCACGCAGGATGAAATTGCGGTCTATTATAATTTTTATAAAAGCTATCTGAGCGCCAAGAAAGCGGAGGATCCGGAAAAATATAAGGATACGGACATTTTGAGCAGGGGGGCTTTCCAGAACGCTTATATCTCCGGTCAGAAGTACCGGAAGCTGTCCGATGGCGAACACTACTCGCTGAAGGGCTGGTATCAGGTGAATGCGGATGGGACGCTGGAATCCACGCCCTATAACTTCAAGACGCCTTTGGAAGGCCCTCTGACTTTGAAGGCTGTCTGGCGTCTGGACGGCGCCTATACGATCCGCTATCTTCCTTCTTACTACATGGAGGACGGAACGGAAATCAACGGCGAGATGGAGGTCTGGCTGGATCCGAATCCGAGCAGCGGTCAGGTCCGCTATTCGGACCAGGCGGAGACAAAGGTCTATAGACAGCCGACCGGAATAACCGCCGATGGACAGCCTGCCGCGGAGGACTATATCTTCCGGGGCTGGCGGGTCGTCGCCAAAAAGGAGGCGAGGGACGCCCAGTCAACCGAAACCTATTATCTCTATACCCCGCTGGAGGATGGGGTCTTCTACGATCCCGGCGATGAATTTGTCGTCCAGGCCAAGTACGTCGACGCGGAGGGTTACCTCTATATGCAGGCGGTCTATGAGAAGAGCGACGAGGCTTACCGAAGACCCAAGGTCGCGAATCTGATTCTGGACGCGAACGGAGGCTATCTGGGAGACGCTTCCGAAGAGCCGCTAACGGAAAACAGGAATCTCTCCTGGGACGATGTGGGCACGATCGCGCTTGACGCCGAAGCCGATACGATTACTTTCGGGGATATCCAGTCCAATCAGGCGGTGAATCTCTACAAGTACGCGACGGATGCGGTGCATAACAGCGTTTCGGGAGTGAACTATTTTTATAAAAAGGACGCGAATGGCAATCCCTTAAGGCTCATCGGCTTTGACGCGAAGAAGAATGAAGGGGATTACCTTGCGGATTATCCGGCGGATTCCGTCATCTCCCTGCAGCGGACGGATCAGATCACGCTCTACGCGGTCTGGGAGCCGATGGTTTATCTCAGCTTCAAGAATGAGACAAGCGGCGCGCTGACACTGGGCCTGGAGGCGGGTGAAATTGACACGCTGGAGGTTGTCAATGAGGAGAAGGGCGAGTATTCCCGGGAACTCATTGAGGACATCAACGATGTCGGGCTTCCGGCCGGGGGAACCCTGAAGCTGGTCATTCCGAATGGAATCGACAAGACGGTCACCGCCCTCGGAGAGAACACGCTCGGGCCGGGGAAAATCCTGAAGTGGGAATCCAAACTTGGGGAAACTGTAAAAGGGAGCGCTTCCTGTAATAACAAGAAGAGTTTTTCTATCGCAAATACGCTGCTGCTGGATAAAAACGGGATTATCGTGACGTTTACGGAGGAACAGCAACAGCAATACAGAACCCTGATCCTTCATGACAATTACGAAGGGGGAGCGGAAGAAGAAATCAACTTCTCGTCGGATTCGACCTATACGCTGCCGGCCCGGAGCCGGGGAGGCTATAGTTTTAAGGGCTGGGCGGCGACAGCGAATGCGACAGAAGCCGCCTACAGTTCGGGAACCGAATATAATTTTGAACCCTTGTTTGGGAGCGATCAGGTCCGCTATCTCTACGCGGTCTGGGAGACGCCGACAGCTGCGAGCGGGACGGTCGAGATCTGGAATACGGTGCCGGCACCGGGGGTGCAGACGAAAGAGTTTACGTTTACGTATACTATTACAGCGATGGGAACGTTATACTATAATAATAAGTATTATTCTGTTTCCGACGAAGCAAAGGTTGAGCTGGCCCACGGCGAGCATATGACGATAAAGACCAGTCGAACCAGTGGTTATTATTATGATTATTATACGATAACCATCACAAGCTATAATGCAGATGGCAGCCAAAAGGGGAGCGGTACCATAACCTTGAAATACAACTCCTTCAACATCACCTTCACCTCCCTCACCGTCACCCAAACCACGGATGCCGACTACGCGTTCTCTGTCTCCAGGAGCGTGGAATCCTCCCCAAACGCGCTTTCGCTTAACGATTCCGTCCCTTCGGTGAGTTGGACGGACGCTTCCGCCGGCGGCACGGCGGTCTTCTGCAACACGATCAGGACCTGGGACGTTACCGTCAAGAAGGACCTGCTGCCCTCCGGGGCCAGGGACCGCTTTTCATTTTCAGGAAGCTATGTCTTTAACGGAGAGAAAAGCGTTCTCGGCACTTTCTCGCTGACGGATGACGGGACAAAAACCTTTGAGAAGATCCCCCAGGGGGCGGTGCTCACGATCACGGAGGCCGCGAACAGTCTCTTTGTGACGACAAGCAGCGCGGCGAACGGGACGGCAGATACGAACAGCGCCGACAATATATTTACGGCAACGATTGATAAGAATGAAACGATCACCTTCAAGAACACCCGCCTGGCCTGCCCGGTGAAGATCGTGAAGAAGGGAAGCGACGACGGAAAGGTGGAGGCCCGCTTTGACCTCGCCTCGGAGACGCTGACCGTCCTGTCCGGGAAATACACGACGGATACGCAGGATGTGATCTACGACGCCGATCTCTACGCGGACACTTATTACCTGACGGAGACCTGGACCCAGGACGGCTACGCGGGCCTTAAGGAGCCGCTTAAGATCACGGTGCCGGGGAATGACGTGGAGGCTATCACGGTTGAAGGGGAAGGCGCGGAGAAGCACATCGAGAAGATCAACAGCGTCAGGACCTGCGTCATCACGCTGACCAACCAGAAGGTCGACACCCTGGGGATCCACGCGATTCTCTCAGACCCGCTTCTGGTGGAGCGGACCTTCGAGTACAAGCTCAGCTATACACTGGAAGGGAAGAGCTTTGCGGAGAGCTTCGACGTGGAGGCCGGAGATACCGTCTATAAACACATTCCCGTGGCGGCGTCAGACATTTCGCTGGAGCAGACGGGCGCTTATCTGGCGAGCGAGGGCGAGTACAACGTCACGGCGAAATACAGCTACAAGAATGCGGATCGGGATCAGACGCTGACGCAAGGTAAGAATTGCTGCTATACGGCCTCTCTGGGGACGCTGACGCCGGATTCGGGAGACGAGGCTCCTGTCTTCATGCTCTCCTTTACCAACACCCGGAAGATGGTGACAATCCCGGTCTCCAAGGTCCTGGAGGGGGCGGAGGGCGAGCCGGTCTTTCGGTTTACCGCGTTTTTGGGCTACCGCAAGAGGGAGAACATAAAATACGCGGCAGGAGGCTTCATCGAAACGAACAATTCGAAGTCCTTTACCGTGACGGCAGGAAGCAGCAGCGATCTTACGATACCGGTCAACGTCATCCTCACGGTTGCGGAGCAGCTTGAGGGGGGAGACAGTGCCGAGTATAAGCCCCGCTATCTGGTGGAGAACCAGGACGCAGACCTTCAGGAGGCGGCCCAGGCGAACCGCGTGACGTTTACAGTCCCGGTCAAGGGCGATACCGCGATCCGCTTTACGAACCAGAAGAAGAAGCCGGTCCATGTCGTCCTGAAGAAGGTCGGAGGGGAGAGCAAAACCCCGCTTTCCGGCGGCAAGTTCACCCTCTACTACTCGGACAGGCTCATCAAGGTTTCGGATTTTCCGGAGAACAGCGCGGCTTTAGGGAGCGGGATCCTCTTTATCGGGGAGCTCTCGCCGGGTACCTACTATCTTGTTGAGTCGGAGGCTCCGGAGGGTTACACGGCGGCCAGTTTTAAACTCCTGGTGAATGAAGACGGTTCGACAAGCGTTGCGAAAGATTCCTGAAATCATAGAGGCGGCGGGGAAAAACTCCGCCGCCCTTCATTTCCCGGGAATAAATCCGGGATACAAGCGGATTATTGATTTTTTTTGTGAGTGTGTTATACTGTTTCCATCCGCGGAAAGGAGATATGAGAGATATGAGATTGGTGACACGAAGCGATTTCGACGGGCTTGTGTGCGCGATGATACTGAAAGAGCTGGGGATGATCGATGAGATCAAGTTCGTCCATCCCAAAGACGTGCAGGACGGCAAGATCGAGCTTAACAAGGATGATATTACGACCAACCTTCCGTTTGATCCCAGAGTCGGCCTTTGCTTTGACCATCATGAGTCGGAGCTGAGCCGCAACAGCGACGCTGTGGCGGATGGCCGCTGGATCATCGAGGGGGACGCGAAGAGCGCGGCCCGGGTTGTCTATAACTATTACAAGAGGCCGGATAACCTCGCCCGGATCTCGGATGAGATCATGGAGGCGGTGGACAAGGGGGATTCGGCGGATTTCACCATGGAAGAGGTGAAGAATCCGACCGGCTGGGTCCTGATGAATTTTATCATGGACGCCAGGACGGGACTGGGCCGCTTCCATGATTTCCGGATTTCCAATTACCAGCTCATGATGGAGCTGATCGACTACTGCCTGGATCATCCGATCGAGGATGTGCTGGCCCTGCCGGACGTCAAGGAGAGAGTGGACCTTTATTTCGAGCAGCAGGAGAAGTTCATGGCCCAGCTGAAGGAGGTTTCCCATCAGGAGGGGAGATGCGTGATCGTGGATCTGCGGGATCTGGACGTCATCTATACCGGCAACCGTTTCCTGGTCTACACCATGTACCCGGACGCCTATTTCTCCATCCACGTGGCCTGGGGCTTCCGCAGGCAGAATACGGCGGTCATGATCGGCAAGTCCATTTTCAAGGATTCGCCCGATGTGGATAAGAACATCGCGGATATCTGTCTCCGCTACGGCGGGGGCGGCCATAAGAACGCCGGGACCTGCCAGGTGGACAATGACAAGGTGGAAGAGATCCTGCCGGAGATCCTGTCCTATTTTAACGAAGATTAAAGCGCCGACAAAGCCGAAAGACCGTGAAATTCACCCCTCCGGGATTGAATTTTACGGTCTTTTATGTTACTATAAATGAGCCTTTTAGAACGACCCGTCCGCTATAGAATTATTTTTACATTACAAAATACGGAGAGGAGAGTGCTTATCATGCAAGATGCTCCGGCAAGAGAGTATATCCTGGAACATTTTTCTGAAGCATTGGAGAAGGGGTGGATCAAACCCTTTTTTCAGCCTGTCGTTCGCTCGGTTTCCCGCAGGCTCTGCGGGATGGAGGCGCTGGCCAGGTGGGAGGATCCGGAGAAGGGGCTTCTGCCGCCGATTTCCTTTATTCCCGTTCTTGAAGACAGCCGGCTGATCCACCGGCTGGATATCTGCATCATCCGCCAGGTCTGCGCCCTTTACCGGAAAAATATCGAGAATAAGCTGGACATCCATATCCCTGTTTCCGTCAACCTGTCCCGCCTGGACTATGAGCTCTGCGATATTTTCGAGGAGGTTGAGAAGTCGGTGGAGGATTACCAGGTTCCCAGGAATATCTTGTGCATTGAGATCACGGAGAGCGTCCTGAACCGGAACGGAGAGGACATGCGGCAGTATATCGAGCGTTTCCGCCGGGCAGGCTATCAGGTCTGGATGGATGATTTCGGGAGCGGCTACTCCTCGCTGAATGTCCTTAAGGATTATCAGTTCGACGAGCTCAAGGTGGATATGCGTTTCTTGAGCACCTTCCACCAGAAGTCCCGGAAGATCCTTTCCTCGATTATCCATATGGCCAAGGAGATCGGGATCCAGACCCTGGCGGAGGGGGTGGAGACGGAGGAGCAGTTCCAGTTCCTCCGCAATATCGGCTGCGAGAAGGTGCAGGGCTATTATTTCGGCAAGCCCCTGCCGTTTGATGAGTGTCTCGGCCATGTCATAGAGAAGGGGATCCGGGTCGAGCATCCGATCCTTCGCGGCTATTACGACGAGATGGGCAAGACGGATCTTCTCAGCGCGGTTCCGTTTATGTCCGCCGAGGAGAGGAACGCCGCGACCACCGGGCGCAGCCAGAATTCCCTTCCCCTGGCCCTGTTGGAAGTCCAGGGGGACGAGGTGCGGCTGTTGTTCAACAACGAGGCTTTCGACGAGGCGACGGGAGAGATCGATTGGTTTTCTATCTTCGGGGACGTCGAGACCGATCAGGAGTACAAGGACGCCATCCGGCTTTCGGGCGTATCGGTTCATTTGAGGCGCCTTCTGGAGGAGACCCACTCAGCCGGGGTCGGCAAGATGTATTTTGTCGACTCGGATCAGTACTTTATGATCCAGGCGAAGCAGGTTGCGGCCAGCAGCGGGCGCTGGGCGGTCCTCATACAGCTGGAGAATCTCTCGAGAGGGGCCCAGATCTCCCGCCAGGTCCATCTGGATGAGGGCCTCCGCAAGATTTACGGGATCTACGACCAGGTTATCATGATGGATTTCGCCAAGGGGACGATGACTCCCCTTTATGACGACTCGAAGGAAGTCCGGCTCCCGGAAACCGGGATCTGGGACAGCCAGAAAGTCTACGCTTCCGAATGGATCTTCCCGGAGGACCGGGTTCGTTTTACGCGCCTTATGGACCCGTCGACGATCGAGCGCCGTATCGCGCAGTCCCGCCAGGGCTACATCAGCGCCCACCTGCGCAGCCGGGGCTATCACGGGGATTATGTCTGGAAGATTTTTATTATCGTCCATATTTACACCTCCGTCTATTTCCTTCTGGTGAGGAATTCGGAGACGGAAGTTATCGATTTCCTTCATCTGACCGACCGCGCGGAGGAGGATCGGGTATTCTCGGGCGAGAGGCTTTGGAATAATTTTATCCAGAACAGTCCGATGAAGGTCTTCTGGAAGGATGAGAACCGGCGATTTAAGGGGGCGAGCCAGAGCTTCCTTGATTTCTACGGCTTCCCTTCCCTCGATTCCATCCTGGGCAAGACGGATGAGGAGATGGGCTGGCATCTGCATCCGGATAATTACGAAAGCGATGAGTGGGAGGTGATCCGGGAAGGGAGGACGACCCATCTCGTCCCGGGCAACTGTATCGTCCGGGGGGAGAGCCGGAATATCGTGGCGAGCAAGATGCCGCTTTACGACAATGCCGGCAAGATCAGGGGCCTGATCGGCTTCTTCTTCCTGGCCGCGGAGGCTCCCCGGATCGCTTCGGACAACAGCTACGACAACCGGAAGGATCCGCTGACCGGCCTTTTAAACGCACAGGGGCTCACGGAAGAAGTTTACTCCTATCGGGATGAATATGATTTAAGGGGGGTTGACTTTGCCTGGATCGAGGTTTCGATTGAGGGATTTTCCGATATCGTCCGCCTCTACGGGGAGGCCTTCGGGGATAATGTCATCCGTATGCTGGGCGTCCGCCTGCTTGCCGTCTGCGGGGACCACGCCTCGATCGGCCGCCTGACCGGCTGCACCTTTGTCGTCCTCCACCAGTTTATCGACCAGAAAGAGATCGACGAGCACGTGGAGAGGATCAAGACCCTGTCCGCCCGTTTGAACCAGGTGGAGGGGACGCCGTTCTCCCTCTATGTAGCGGTCGGAATGGCGCTCTTCTCGGAGACGAGGAATACCGATGAGCAGGCCAAGCGGGCCCATCTGCGGATGCTGACCGGGGACGGTCGGGTCTCCCGGCACAGCCAGTTCCGGGAGGATATGCACCGGATCTTCCGCCTCTATGATTCTCTTCCCATTCCCTGCGCGGTCTATCAGATCGAGAAGCTGAAGGAAATGAATACCTCTGAGGCCGTGATCCTCTATGTAAATCCCAGGCTGGCAGATCGCCTGCGGATGGATGCGGATCTTCTGGTCGGGAGACTGATGAACGACGTTTTCCCCCGCGAATATGAAAAGTGGAGGGATCTGGCGGAGAAAGCCGCTTTCGAGGGAGCATACTCGGAGCGGACGTTTTACTGTGACGTGGTCGAGGAGGAGATTTCCATCACTGTCGGGCCGGTTGTCGGCGCCGGATACTGTCTCCTGACCTACAAGGACGAATAAAGCATGAGACGGGAGGGTAAAATGAAATTTGGCAGCATGCCGTATAAACGGCTGGAATTAAAGGAAATGAAGGACGCGCTGAAGACCTTTACGAAGCGTCTTGAGGAAGCCGGGACTTATGAGGAGGCGAGGGAGGTTTTCATTTCCAAGGATGCTTTTGACCGGAAGGCGGAAACCGCCAGGACACTGGCGTCCATCCGCCATTCGATCGATACGCGGGACGCCTTTTATGAGGCGGAGGCGTCTTACTGGAATCAGGCCGGCCCGGCTGTCGAGGAGGACAACCAGGCTTTTATCAGGGCGCTTGCCGCGTCGCCCTTCCGGGCCATGTTTGAGCAGGAATTCGGGAAGGTCCTCTTCCTGAACGCGGAGATGGCCATGAAGGCTTTTTCTCCGGCCATTATCGAGGAGATGCAGAAGGAGAACGACCTGGCCATGGCCTATGAGAAGCTGCTGGCTTCCGCCCAGATCCCGTTCCGGGGTGAAGTCTGCACGATCTCCCGGATGACGCCGTATAAGAGTTCCGCGGATGACGCGGTAAGGCTTGCGGCCTGGAAGGCGGAAGGGCAGTGGTACAAGGACCATCAGGATGCGCTGGATTCTTATTATGACGAACTGGTGAAGCTCAGGGACGCTATGGGCCGGAAGCTGGGCTATGAGAATTATATTCAGATGGGCTACTATCGGATGGAGAGGACTTCTTACGGCCGGGAGGACGTGGAGCGTTTTCGGGCCGCGGTTCGGGAATACCTGGTTCCGCTGGCGGAGGAGGTCTACAGAAAGCAGGCCGCCCGCTTCGGCCGGGACTACCCGATGAGCTTCGCGGACAACGCCCTGGAATTTAAGACCGGGAATCCCAAACCCGCGGGCGGGCCTGCGGAGATCGTGGAGCACGCCTCGGTCTTCTACGACGCCCTTTCCCCGGAGACGTCAGAATTTTTCCGGACCATGCGGGAAGGGGAGCTGATGGATCTGCTCTCCACCGACGGCAAGCAGGGCGGGGGCTACTGCACGAGCCTGCCGGATTACCGGGTGCCGTTCATTTTCGCTAATTTTAACGGAACCCAGGGGGATGTGGAGGTCCTGACCCATGAAGGCGGCCACGCTTTTGCGGCCTACAGCAACCGGGACCGGATCCCGCTTGGCCAGATCTGGCCGGGGATGGAGGCCTGCGAGGTCCATTCGATGTCGATGGAATTCCTGTCCTGGCCCTGGGCGGAGGACTTCTTCGGGGAGGACGCGGATAAATTCCGTTTCAGCCATCTGGCCTCGGCCCTGACCTTTATCCCATACGGGACGATGGTGGATCATTTCCAGCATATCGTTTACGAGCATCCGGACATGACCCCCGCGGAGCGCCATGCGGCCTGGAAGGAGCTGATGGGCGAGTATACGCCCTGGCATCGCCTGGATGGGGAGATCCCCTTCTACAGCGAGGGACAGGGCTGGCAGCGCCAGCACCATATCTACTCCTATCCCTTCTACTATATTGATTACTGTCTGGCCCAGACGGCGGCGCTGGAGATCTGGGCGATGAGCCGCAAGGATTTCAGGGACGCGTTCAGCCATTATATGGCCTACACGAAGATGGGCGGCAGCGAGACGTTCACGGAGCTGATCCGGAAGGCGGGGCTTTTGAGCCCGTTTGATAAGGAATGCCTCCGCATGGTCGCCGAGACGGCCCGGGAGTACCTTGCGGGCGTTGATACGGGAAAATGGTAAGCTGTGGAAAAGAAGAAAAAGAATTGGCGCAGGGATTACCTCGATGATTTTACAGCGGATGAAAATGGCCGCTATTCTTATACGGGCCGGTCGTTTTCACTGGACGCCGGGAAAATGAAAACCCGCCGGCAGCTCCGGCTTCTCGGCTTTCTTGCTTTCGGCTCCGTCTTCGCGGCGGGCTGCCTCCCCGGAACGGATTCCGGAGGACGTTTTTACATACTCCTTCCCTACCTTGCGGCATTTGCCTGCGGGGGAGGCTGCGTCTGGCAGGCTCTGGCCCTGGGCTTTTCGGGGGAGATCCGCGCGTATGTTTTCAAAAGGGCCGGGGCGGCCCTTTTGTTTTTGCCGGCGGCGGGATTCCGGGCGGCCCTTCTTACGGCTGCCGCGGAGGCTTTCGCGGCGCTTTATTTCAGGAAGGGGATTTTCATTTTCCAGCTCCTTTATGCGGGGCTGATGCTTCTTTCGGCGGTCTTCTTTGGGCTTTCGCGCCGGGAGTCCAAAAAATTCTGTGTGTTTTGACTGGTTTATCTTGTTTTTGCTTGTATGCTTTTGTGCAATGTGATATAGTAGGGGTTAATAGTTAGGAACCTGCGGGAAATGGCCGCTGCTTTATGCTGCTTTGGTTTCATTTCATCAGGGCTGCCGTTGGCCTTCCGGCCCGGCGCGCCTCTTTTTTTGCCCTGTCAGATGGATTCAGGCGGCGGAGTCCGCATGGCTGTTGTCCCGCATTTCCTCAGCAAGGCTGCATCAGGCGCCGTCTTATGCGGCGCGGACACTTTTGAAAAGGGAGGTTTTGATATGAAGGCAAAAAAGATACTTGCTTCTTTCCTTGCGGTTGCGCTGGCAGGTTCGCTGGCGGCGTGCAGCAGCGGAGCCGGCAGAGCGTCGGAGCTGGAGTCCGGCGCCGCGGAGACGGCTTCTTCCGCGGCTGAATCGGCCGGCGGCGGGGCTGAAAGCAGCGGGACGGAAGAGACGAAGAAAAAGGCGGATCCCGATACCCCGCTGGTTGTGGGCTATTCCAATTTCAGCTCCAAGTTCAGCCCCTTCTTCGCGTCCTCGGCTTACGATCAGGACGCCCAGGGCATGACCCAGCTGGCGCTTCTTCCGAGCGACAGGACCGGCGCCATCGTCTACAAGGGCATTGAGGGCGAGACGATCCCCTACAACGGGACGGATTACACCTATTACGGGCCGGCGGACCTGGAGGTCACCGAGAATGAGGACGGCAGCGTCTATTATGATTTCACGCTTCGCGACGACCTGGTCTTCTCCGACGGGGAGCCGGTTACGATTGACGACGTCATATTCTCCATGTATGTGCTCTGTGACCCGTCCTATGACGGTTCCACGACCCTGTTCTCCCAGCCGATCGAGGGCCTGGCGGATTACCGGGGCGGTATGGATACCCTGCTGAATCTCCTGGTCGCCGCGGGGCGCGATAACACCGATTTCTCGAGATGGGATGAGGCGACCCAGAAGGAGTTCTGGGAAGCTATCGACACGGCAGGCGTGGCCATGGCGGAAGAGATCTGCGAATACCTGAAGTCTGTGGGCTACAACGAGGAGGCGGATACCATCGCGGCCTGCGCTGCCAACTGGGGCTATACGCTCGCGGACGACGCGACGGCTGCGGATTTCTGGGCCGCGATCATGGAAGCCTATCCGGACGTCCTTTCCGCGATCGAAACGGAGATGGCGGAGTCAGGCATTGACGAACTGATGCCCGGCTATGAGAAGTATCTCAAGGGCGTTAAGACCGGCGAGTCGGCGGACAGCATCTCCGGCATCCAGAAGGTGGATGATTATCACTTAAGGGTCGTCGCCGAGAAGGTAGACGCGACCATGATCTACCAGCTGGGCGTCAGCATTGCCCCGCTTCACTACTATGGCGATCCGGAACAGTATGATTACGAGAACAACAAGTTCGGCTTCCCCAAGGGCGATCTTTCCATCGTCCGCGCGAAGACGACCGAGCCCATGGGCGCGGGTCCCTACATCTTCAAGGGCTTCGAGAACGGCGTGATCAGCTATGAGGCCAACCCCAACTATTTCAAGGGCGAGCCCAAGACCAAATATATCAATTTCCTGGAATCCAACGATGCGGATAAGATGAACGGCGTCGTCACCGGCACGATCGATATCACGGATCCGTCCTTCTCCAACGAAGTTGCGGACTCCATCGCGCAGACCAACGGCGGTGAGCTGACTGGTCCGGTCATCACGACCAGCCTTGTGGACAACCTGGGTTACGGCTACATCGGCATCAATTCCAAGAATGTCTGCGTGGGCGGCGAGGCCGGTTCGGACGCCTCCAAGAATCTCCGCAAGGCTTTCGGTACCATCTTCTCGGTTTACCGCGATGTGGCGATTGCCTCCTATTACGGGGACAGGGCTTCCGTTATCAATTATCCGATTTCCAATACCTCCTGGGCGGCTCCGCAGCCTACGGATGACGGCTACAGGATCGCCTTCTCGGTTGACGCGGGCGGCAACGAGCTTTACACCTCCGGCATGAGCGATGAGGAGAAGTACGAGGCGGCTAAGCAGGGCGCGCTTTCCTTCTTCGAGATGGCGGGCTACGAGGTTGATAATGGCAAGGTCGTAAAGGCTCCGGCGGGCGCTTCCATGGAATATGAAGTCCTGATTCCGGCGGATGGCTCCGGCGACCATCCTTCCTTTATGATCCTCAAGCTGGCCAAGGAAGCCCTGGCTGAGATCGGCATCAACCTGATCGTCACGGACCTGTCCAATTCCGCGGATCTCTGGGACAGCCTGGATGCCGGAACGGTTGAGATGTGGTGCGCGGCATGGGGCGCGACGGTTGACCCGGATATGTACCAGATCTACTATTCGGATGCAGACAACAACTTCGCGGAGCCGGGCGGCAGCTGGAACTATTACCAGATCTCCGATCCGGAACTCGACAAGCTGATCCTCGACGCCCGCGCTTCGACGGATCAGGCTTACCGCAAGGCCATGTACAAGGCCTGCCTCGATATCATTGTCGACTGGGCGGATGAGATCCCGGTTTACCAGAGACAGAACGCGATTATCTTCAGCACCGAGCGGGTCAATATCGATACCGTTACCCCGGATATCACGACCTTCTACGGCTGGATGAGCGAGATTGAGAATGTTGAACTGAACTGATGACTTGACAGCATGCGTATGGGCCGCCCTTTTGGCCGGTTGACCGGAGGGGCGGCCTTTTT
>JAILID010000126.1 GCA_024695465.1 Lachnospiraceae bacterium
AGTATTTCGCCGAGCATCCCGAAGCCTTTGATCCCCGTCAGTATCTGAAGCCCGCCCGCCAGGCCGTGAAGGACATGGTCGCTCATAAGATCGTCCACGTTCTCGGCTCCGACGGCAAGGCCTGATCCCGCAATTTCGCAAACCCACTCAGAAAGAGAAAACATTGGAGGTGGCAAATATGAGCCAAAGAAATACGCGCCCGAGATTTGCGGAAAAGGCGCCGAAACTGCCTGCCTTTTCTCCGAACACGATATTATACGGACGCCTGGCCCTGGCTGCTGTTCTTCTGATCCTCGGCGCTTTCGTGTTCAAAAACCAGATCGTGCGCTATATCCTTCTGGTCCTGTCTGCGATCGCGTCCGGGTTTGACCTGGGCCTGAAAGCCTTTGACAGTGTTCTGGATAAGAAATACTTTGCAACGCCCATTGTGATGCTTTTTGTGGCTTTTGTCGCCTTCCTGATCGGCTATCCCTCCGAGGCTGCCGCGCTGCTTCTGCTCTATCAGCTCTGCCTGATGGCGCTGGATTTCTTCCAGAAACGCGCCCGCGGCGCCGCCATGCAGATGCTCCGGATCGAGGATCAGGAGCTGGCGGAGCAGGCAAAGGAGCGCTTCTCCGATGAAAAAGCCTGCAAGCTCAAGATGGAAGGGGAAGCCTGCCGGAGTGCGGATCTCATCCTGAAGATCGCCATGATCTTCTCCCTGGTCTATATCTTCCTGCTGCCGAGATTGGGCGATTACAGCTACCGTGTTTCCATCCACCGCGCGCTGATGATCCTGGTGGCTTCCATTCCCGCGTCTGTCGTGACCGCCATGCCCTTTACCGCGCTTACCGGTCTTTGCTTCGGCGCGCGCAACGGCATCCTCTTTAAGGACGGCCAAACGATGGAGGCAGCAGCCGACGCCAATGTGGTCGTGCTGGACAAGGCCGGCATCTTCTCCACCAGCGCTCCCGAGCTGGAGGCCCTGCACTCCGACGTGCTGGATCAGACCACCTTCCTGAACTTTGTGGCCCATGCCGTTTACTACTCCGAGCAGCCCTTCGCCAAGGCGATCCCCACGCTGGCCGAGCAGGATTACAAGCTGGATGTCGTCAGCGATTTTGAAGATATTCCCGGCTGCGGCGTCGTCCTGAAAATCGGCGGAGCTCCCGTTGTGCTGGCTACCGGCGCTTATCTGGAGTCCAACGGCATTGCCGTTCCTCCCGTTGAGGAATCCGGCGAGATCTATTATCTCACCGTCAACGGCCGCTGCGTCGGCTATCTCTGCATCGTCTCCCAGGTGAACGAGAATGGCGCTGAGCTGGTGACCGGTCTTCGTGACGCCAATGTCCGTGAGCTTGTTCTGCTGACCGAAGACGGAGCAGGGGAGAGCCAGCGCATGGCCGAGGATCTGGGCTTCGACGAGGCCTTCGGCGAATGCGACACGGAACGCAAGCTCAAGCACATCGAGAATCTGAACCAGGGCACCCGGAATCATGTGATGTTCGTGTATGCCAACGGGCTGGAGACCCACACGGCGGCGGACGTGGATGTTCGCCTGAGCCGGAAGGCCAAATTCGCCGATGTAACCGTGCAGCCCGAGGATGCGCAGGCGCTGCCGATGATCCTTCTCATCTCCCGCCGTATGTGCCAGGTGGCCAAATCGAACGCGATCTTTGTGTTCGCCGTAAAGGCCCTGCTGATCTTCTTGAGCATGCTGGGCTTCTGCAAGCTGTGGTTCGTCCTGTTCCTGGACGTCGCCGCGGTGCTGGCAACTCTGCTGAACGCGATCCGCGTCACCAAGGATCCTCTGATCAATCTGGAGCGCTTCAGCGCCCCGAAGGAAGAGGAATAAAAGCAACTTTTAAGCCTCTAAAGCTTCTGCTTTAGAGGCTTTTGTTTTATTTTTAGAACTTTTTATTCCTTTTTCATTTGCTTATTATTTGACAATCTAAAAGGGGAATATCGAATCGACCCGGTAAAGGCCGATCGTTCTAGCGTAAAAACAGAGCCGGCCTACGCATAGAGACATTCCGAAGTAATACGCCTGGGCTGATGTATGAAAGGCTTTTTGAGCGGATACTATAACAAGGAGTCTCCGGGACGGATTTCTCTATGAGCCAGCAGGCAATTATGTAAAAGGAATGGACCGCATGATCGGGGGAGCATAGAAAGATTCACCGAAGAGAAGCGAAGCCATGATCATGATGATATCAAATGACACCATGCCGGACGTGTCAAAAATAATAACGCGCAGCTGATAAAAAACAAATCATTATGAAACCGCGGCAATGAATCAGAATAAGGAACGCAGCAGCAGGATTCCGCTTCGTCGGACTTGACAGAAAGAGCGCTTTGATTTATACTGAATGTAACGGGGAAGCAAAGGCTCCCCGGATCATAAAAAGCAGTAAATCTCGCATAATATAAATTTAGCGAGATTTTATGGGGCTTTTTGGCCCTAAGAAAGGACTTTCTATGAAACTGGACGAAATCAACGATGTTCCGGATCTCGTGATGGAATTTCTGGAATATCACTCCACGGTACGCGGTCACTCCGACCGGACGGTCATGGCGTATTATCTGGATCTGAAAATCCTGCTGCGTTTTTTGAAAAGCCGCCGCAGACTGGTTGACCGCAGCGTTCCTTTTGATGAGATCGATATCACCGATGTGGATCTGGATTTCATCAAAGCGATCAAAATCGAAGAGCTCTATCGTTACCAGTCTTTTTCGCCGGAATCGGACGCCTCGCTCTCCGCGGCCAGCCGCTGCCGCAGGACCTCTACCGTAAAATCCTTCTTTCAGTACTTGACTGCCAAACGACACCTTCTGGAGCGCAACATCACCCAGGAGCTCGATATGCCCAAGCGTCAGGCTAGTCTGCCGCGCTATCTGGAGGAATCGGAATGCGAAAAGCTGCTCAGCGCCTGTGATGGGCCCTACGGCCTGCGGGACTACGCCATTTTGATGCTCTTCCTGTCCTGCGGGCTTCGGGTATCGGAATTGGTGGGTCTAAACATAACCGACGTGTATGAGGATCACGTTCGGGTCCTCGGTAAAGGCAACAAAGAGCGTGTGGTCTATTTCGGCGACGGCTGCCGTGAGGCGATCGATGACTATTTAATGGTCAGAAATGACGAAAAACTCCCGGAAAAGGACAAAAAAGCCCTGTTTATCAGTCAAAAAAATTGCAGAATCGGAGTGCGCGGCGTTCAGCAGATGGTCGAGCGAAAACTCCTTGCTGCGGGCCTGGATCCGGAACGTTATTCTCCTCATAAATTAAGGCATACGGCTGCCACGCTCATGCTGAAAAACGGCGTGGACACCCGAGCGCTTCAGGAGGTTTTGGGACATAGCAATCTGAACACCACCCAGATCTATACCCACCTGGATAACGCCGCCCTCCATGAGGCCGCCATGGCGAACCCCATCGGCCGCAAAACCCGGGAGCAGCGGGACGAAGAAGAAAATTAACATTCTTG
>JAILID010000141.1 GCA_024695465.1 Lachnospiraceae bacterium
TGATTGTTGGCAGGAAATGCGAACAGGCGAAACAGAAATTCATTGAAATGCTGAACAGCGATAAAATTACAAAATCAGACAATGAAGAATTTAAAGAATTGTTAATCAGCAGATTTGTAGAAAACTTATATGATGTAATGATTTTATCTATTTAAGCAAACGACATATTCTGCGCCCATTGTGACGCGCTACACGCCGAAATACCCGACTTTATGACCGCCTATAAGACTTATTCCAAGGATACCATTACAAGCGCTTTAAACGGCAAATATGACGGTCTGACAGCGGATGATAGCACCATATATGGGAGAACAAAAAGAAAGCCATGCAGAAATCAATCTGTATGGCTCTTTTATTTTATCGACTATAAAGCAAAGACACCATCCGACCGAAATAGAGGTGGTGAAAAGTCAGATGATGCCCTTGCCTTATAACCGATATTCAAATTAAAAGCACAAAAATAAGACTACCATGCTCATATGATAGCCTTATCTTTATGTTTTGTGAAGTTGTTTTCCTGCCGTATAGCAGTTTAGAAGTAACAAGCAAACTTTAATGCCTTTAGTGGGTAAAGTTTATCATACCCACCTCGCTCCCACTTTATACCCACTCTTGAGCGATAAAGCGTGATAATTTACGATAGTTTATGATAGTTTCCCTATTCAGGAAAAAACCATCAGAAACGTTGATTTCCTTGTAAATACGCTATTTCTGCGCCCTCCGAAATGGGGTTATCAGTGAATGCAAAGTTCACATCAGATGCTCATCTGGGCCGCAACTTCAGCCGCAAAGTTCTCCTGCTTCTTCTCAAGGCCTTCGCCTGTTTCGAAACGGACAAACTTCCTGACGGCAATCCTGGCGCCGTTGGCCTTGGCGACCTGATCGACATACTTCTGGACAGACTGCTTGCCGTCCTCAGCCTTTACATATACCTGATCGAGCAGGCAGATCTCAGAAAGCTCTTTGTTGAGACGGCCCATAACGATGCCGTTGATAACCTTTTCAGGCGCGTTGGGCTTCTCATTGATCGCTGCCGCCTGAAGGATCTCCTTCTCCCGGGCAAGATACTCAGCGCTGACTTCCGAACGATTCGTGTATTCCGGACGCATAGCTGCCGCCTGCATGGCGACATTTTTCGCCATCTCTACGACCGCATCGTTCACGACGTCGGTCTCGACGTCGACGAGAACGACGATCTTGCCTCCCATATGCGTGTAAGCGACGACAAGGCCGTTCGGCTCTTCCACGCGGGCGAAACGGCGGATCTTCATATTCTCGCCGATCGTGGCGATCTGGGCGACCAGAAGCTCCTGAACCGTCTGGCCGTCCGGCAGGGCTGTGGCAAGAAGCGCGTCCACATCCTCCGCATCCGTCGCCATAACCTGGTCCGCGATCTGCTTAACAAAATTCTGGAACTTCTCGTTCTTGGCAACGAAATCGGTCTCGGCGTTGACTTCGACGACGACCGCCTTCTTCGCGTCATCCGCCACAACCGCGAGGCAGAGACCTTCCGCAGCGATGCGGTCAGCCTTCTTCATAGCCTTCATCTGTCCGTTCTCGCGAAGAAAATCAATAGCCTTGTCCATATCTCCATCGGTAGCCGCAAGAGCTTTCTTGCAGTCCATCATGCCGGCGCCGCTCTTTTCGCGAAGCTCCTTAACCATCTTTGCAGTTACTGCTGCCATAATATATATCCTCCTTAAAAACCGCCACCGGCCCGGGGGCCGATGGCTGGCAATTCGTCACGAAAACAAATATCAAGCCTGATCCGCCGCCTCGGACTCCTCGTCCGGATAAGCGACATAGCCTTCAGCCGGGATCTCGTCCGCGCTCATGAAGCCCTGGTTGGCTTCTACGACCGCATCCGCCATCTTGGAGACAATCAGCTTAACGGCGCGGATAGCGTCGTCATTTCCGGGGATCACATAGGTGAGCTCTTCCGGATCGCAGTTGGTATCGCAGATACCGATCAGCGGAATGTTAAGGGCATGCGCTTCCTGAACACAGATGCGCTCCTTCTTCGGGTCGACAATAAATATCGCGTCCGGCAGCTTCTTCATGTCCCGGATACCGCCAAGATTCTTCTGCAGCTTCTCCAGCTCTTTCTTCAGCTTGAGGACTTCCTTCTTCGGAAGGACCTCGAACGTGCCGTCCTCAGCCATTCCTTCAATCTCTTTCATCCTCTTGATACGGCTCTGAATTGTCTTGAAATTCGTCAGCATGCCGCCAAGCCATCTCTCGTTGACATAGAACATACCGCAGCGCTCTGCTTCTGTGCGGATTGCGTCCTGCGCCTGCTTCTTTGTGCCGACAAAGAGGATGCTGCCGCCGTTCTTCACAATATCCGCCACAGCGTTATAAGCCTCGTCAACCATGCCGACCGACTTCTGGAGATCGATGATATAGATGCCGTTGCGCTCCGTGTAGATATACGGCTTCATCTTGGGGTTCCAGCGTCTGGTCTGATGTCCGAAATGGACTCCTGCTTCAAGCAGCTGCTTCATAGAAATGACACTCATGTTTGTTTCTCCTTTATATATTGGTTTTTTGTCGTCCATATGCTTCCTTGCGCCGCAACCCTCACCGGGCACCGAACGGCGTGATCCACATATGTGCTTTTTAAGCAACGCAAGATATTATAACACAACCGACAGATAAGGTCAATATGCATTAACTTTTTCATCATCTTTAAAAATGAAAACCGCAAGCGCGGAAAGCCCAACCGCCGCCCCGAAAAGAAGGGCGATCGAAAAAAGCTCCGGCAGGCCTTTGCCCTCGTAGATCCAGGCGTTGGACAGCGTGGCGTATACATTATTGATAACATGGCAGGCAATGGGGATCCAAAGTGACCCATAATGCTCGTAAAGCATCGCGAACGCGAAGCCCATCACGGAAGCGTATACCCCCTGTCCAAGATTGCCGTGATAGATTCCGAACATCACTCCCGACAAGGCCGCGGCAAGAATCGGATTCATATCTTCTCTCAGCCTGCGGAAGATAAGTCCCCTGAAGGCAATCTCTTCACAGACCGGCGCGATCAAACCGATCACGATCAGCTGGACAGGTATGGAAGTGCTGCCGTAAAGACCTTCCATGGTCTCTTCATAAGCCAGATCCGCAAAATTCAGGAGACTGATGATAAAATTAACCAGCAGCAGCAGGCAGATGGCAAAAGCCGCGACGATCATCCAGTCAAGAAAGCTTTTTTTTCTTTTCAGCAAAAGCTTGTCCGGCTCATAGGCAGCCCGCTTTCTCTCATCCGACCTGAAAAAAAAGAACAGGGGAAGCAAGACCGCAAGCTCGCACAAACCGGTGTAGGCAATCTGGTGATCATAGAGAATGCCGAACGCGGCGGTTTTCCCCGAACTGATTCCGATAGAGACCAGCAGCGAGGCAGCAAGGGGCAAAAGCACGGCGGAAACCAGACTCATCCCTCCGCCGTGAATGACAGCCGGATAAACAGCTCTCCATATTTTTCCGAAAATCGTCCATATGCTTTGCTTTTTTCTATTCTTTTCCGATTCTTTCGGTTTTAACGTCCAAAGCGGCGCGCTTCCGCCGGGCAGACCGTCATCACCGAAATAATCGTCATAAATCTGCTGATCCATCCATACCTCCGCTTTATCCGGGTTGGAACCCCCTCTTCATAAGCCTCGGATTCTATCGAATTCGTCCTGCGGGCGCCGCCTGAACGATCACGAATCTTTTTTCGGGTATTCTTTAAAATAATCGTCCACGCCGTCCGCAAGACCTTTGGCAATGGCCTCCTGGCCTTCCCGGCTGGCCATATAGAGATCTTCTTCCGCGTTGCTCATAAAACCCATCTCAACAATCGATACCGGCATGGTCGCCCAATTAATTCCGGTCATATTATCCTCGTAAAGGTTTTCTCTTGCCAGCTGACCGGTCGAAGCGCACTGCCCATCCCGCAAAAGAACGCATAGTTTCTGGCTTTTTGTGATGATATCCTTTGAAAGATAGGGATTCGCAAGCGAAGGTCCGTAGCACAAAACGCCTTGTACCGTCTTATTGTCCACCCCGTTGCAGTGAATGCGTACCAGGATATCCGCTCCGGCGTCGGCCGCGATTTTAGCCCTCTCAATGTTGGAGATTCTGACTTCATGGGTTTCACGGGTCATAACGACCTCATATCCCCGCTCCGTAAGTTCATCTCTCAGAAGCAGACTTACCTCCAGATTGATCTCATATTCGTTCTTGCCGGAAGCTTCTCCGTAAGCGCCGCTGGTAACGCCCTGTTTCATGACGTCGGACCCCGGCGCGTTCGGCTCCAGTTCCTTAATCTGTTCGGCCTCGTGTCCGGGATCGATGCAGACGATAAAGCCGTTTTTCTCCGCTTCTTTTCCCGATTCCGCAAGCGAGCTGTCTCCCCCCGCCGTTTCCACAGAACTCCCGCTTTCCCGGCTGTCGGATGGAGGTATCGGAATACTTTCTCCTGATGAAAAGCTTTCCGGATCTGAAACGGTTATCCCTCCCGGATCTTTTTTCAACGCGCCCGCTGTAAGGAACATAATTCCGACGAAAAAAGCAAGCAGCGCGCCTGTCAGCATTGTTTTAAGAATCTTTTGATTCCTCTTTATGTCTCTTTTTTTCATAAACTGCGCATTTCTCCCCCAAAGGGCCATTACATATGATCCGGTGCTGAAAAGCCAAGTATGTCTATACTCTTTTCCAGGATTCTGCGCGTCAGGGAACACAGGGAAAGATAGCCGGCTCTCTTTGCGGCGTCTTCTTCGGAAAGGATCCTGGTTTCGTGATAGAAACGGTTGAAATCATTCGCCGTCTCATAAACATAGGCGCAGATTCGGTGAGGCGCCAGTTCTCTGGCCGCCTCCTCAATCACTGCCGGAAATCTGGAAAGCTCCAGCATAAGCGCCTTTTCCTCAGGGGTTGACGGCGCGGTAAGCTTTTCATTTTTAAATGAAAAACCGGACTCTGACGCTTTTTCGAGAATGGACTTGATCCTCACAATCGTATAAAGAATATAGGGTCCTGTGTTTCCCTCAAAAGCTGTGAATTTCTCGGTATCAAACACATAATCCTTGGACGCCTGATTGGAAAGATCCCCGTATTTGATGGCCGACAGCGAGACAGTCTCCGCAGTCGCGTCCACGTCCTCCATTCGGACATTTCGGTTCTCGCGGATTTTCTGCCTCATTCCTTCGCATATCTCATCAAGGAGGGTCTCGAGGCGCATAACGCCGCCGGAACGGGTCTTGAACGGCTTCCCGTCCCGTCCGTTCATCGTCCCGAAGCCGACATGAACGAGCTTCGTTCCCTCATGCGCAAGGCCGGCTTTCCGCGCGGCCCGAAATACCTGGGTAAAGTAGAGCGACTGGCGCTTATCCACAACGTAAATGATCTCATCCGGATCAAACAGCTTCATACGTTCAACGATCGTCGCCAGATCCGTCGTGTTGTAAAGAGAGGCGCCGTCTGATTTCAAGACCATACAGGGCGGAACCTCGATCTTATCGCCCGGCTCCGCCACGTCGATAACCAACGCTCCCTGATCGTAATGCGCGCAGCCATCAGCCTTCAATTGTTCAACCATCGGGGCTATATAGGGCTGAACGTCCGATTCGCCCTTCCAGAGATCAAACGAAACCTGAAGCCGCTCATAATTTCTTTTCAGATCCGCAATCGAAAGCTCCATGATTTTCTTCCAGAGCGCCCTGTAGCCCGGCCTTCCCATCTGAAGTTCGTGGGTCGCTTCCATAGCGCCGGCTTTATAGGCCTCATCTGCCTTTGATCTGCCGGACGCAAAGGGATAAATCTCCTCCAGTTCAGCCATCGTAAACGGGGCGTCCTCAGGATAAGCGTCTTCATCTTCCGGAGCATCCGCTGAAAAATAGATGAGCTCCGGTTTCCTAAGGCTCAGCTCATAGATGATCAGCCCCATCTGCAGTCCCCAGTCCCCCAGATGGACGTCTCCCAGCACCTCATGACCGACCTCTTTTAAGATTCTTTTTATGCTCTCTCCGATGACGGCGCTCCGCAAATGCCCCACGTGCAGCGGCTTGGCCACATTCGGTCCGCCGTAATCAATAAGTATTTTTTCCGGCTGATCCGTTTTCCGGACGCCAAGCCCCGGATCGGACGCAATCTTCTCCAAAAGCGATGAGAGATACTCCGGAACAACGCGAATATTGATAAAGCCGGGCCTAAGCGCCTCAAGCGTCATGATTTCTTCTCCCCAAAGTTCTCTTATCTTTGTTACGACTTCCTCCGCGATGGCCAAAGGCGCTTTATGATACTTTTTGGCAGCCATCATGGCCCCGTTGCACTGAAATTCGCATAGATCCGGCCGGTCCGACAAACGCGTCAATCCCAGCGAAGCGTCATATCCCGCTTCTTCAAAGGCTTTGCTCACATACTCCGTCAATAATTCCTGCAGTGTCTTCATGATTCTCCTTGTTTTACAGGCCACGGCCTGCCTTCTACTTCAACCATCTGGGAGGCCCTGGCTTCATTTCCGGCCAGATCCCGGACGGTATATATCACTTCCGCGCTCGTTCCTTCCGGCGAATAGGCAAAGGAAGCAATCGAGAGCTGATCGTCAAGTTTCCCGTCCTCTTCGTCCTCCGCGCTGATATTGGCAAGCAGCGTGTCTTCAAGGTCGCCTTCTTTCATACGAATCATCACGCTTTCGTCAAATGTGATAACAGGGCTTTTCAGATCGCTCTGGCTGACAATCAGCAGGGTAATCGCAAGAAAATAGATGCCGAATAAGGAGAGGATTATCCCCGCTTTACTGTCCATGCTTCCGGAAGCTTTAAACAGACATCCTCTGACAAGATAGTTTAAAATGCCAAGCAGCGCTCCGGCCGCAAAACCGATCAGCAGCCCGGGATAGAGTTCTTCCCCCTTCGCGTTCTGGATGCAGACGGCTGTAAACAGCCCCACGGAAGTACCTGCAAGAGCAAACGTCAGCAGAACGCCAAGATGAGAGAGAAAAAAATGCTCCGATCCGCCTTTTTGTTCTTTTTTTAATAATGCCATTTCGCTAATTCTCCTTTCATGACAAGCCATGGAAAAATGCCGCCAGATTCGGCACAACCTGTATATTTTCCGCATAGATCGTCGGCCACTGGCCTTCGTAGTCCCCCGGCCAGTCATACCAGTCGCCGGTCTCTACAGTGATCGAAGGAATTCCAAGTTTCAGGATAAAATAATCGCTGCAGCCGCCCAGATTCTGCTCGGAAGCGATCGTCGAGGTTTTCTTATAACCGGTAATATTGGAAACCACATCCGCCAGACTGCTGTCTTTCTCCTTCAGTTCTCCTTCTGTTCCGTAGTCCCAATAAACGACGTTGCCTTCCGAATGATAGGCGATCTGCCCGATGCAGTTGACATTTTGGGCCAGCTTAACCAACGCCTGCGTCTCGATCTCGGATGCCGCCGTAGGTCCCTTGTATCTTGTGCAGGAAGGATTCGCGCTTCCGCCGGTCGTTTCCCAGCCCACGTCAAAGTTCCTGTTTAAGTCGACGCCCCTCATATTAGCCTTCCACCTCGAGCAGTATCCAAGCGGATCCGGATCCCCCTTGCCAAGCTCGTTGTCTCTTCCCCAGATCGTGATCAGCTCCGACTTCAGTTCTTCGCTTCGCACCGAATCAAAGCCGAACTGGGACAGGGTCACGCCATCCGGGTTCATCATCGGTATCATGTGGAGGCGGATATCGGAGAAGATCTCTTTAAGAGGCAGGCCGTTCACGCTCTCGCCGGCGCTGAACGCCTTGAGCAGGGCTTCCAGCTGGCACATTCCCAGCTGTGTGTTGATGTACTCGCGCGCATGGATGGTGTACTGGATAATAATATCCTTTTCAGCATCCTTATTGCCGATCACAACATCCAGGATCTCCCTTCCGTCCGCCGTTGTGTCAAGGCTTACCGCTTCGCAGTATTCGGAATAGCGGCGGGTGAGGAAATAGATATCCCGCTGAAGCATTTCATAGGAATAAACCGTATAATCAACCGGCACGATATCCCCTTCCGGAGCCGTCTCATCGGTGGAATACTTCCATTTTCCATAGGTCTTTACCATGAAACTATCCTCTTCTTCCGGCGGAGCTGTCGGAGTCGGAGTCGGGGAAGGAGTCTCATGAACGCTCTCAGAAACACTTAAAGAGACGCTCTCGGCAGCGCTCTCGATCGAAGACGCAGTCTCCCCTCGATCCTGTTTCTCAATGTGGTTCATCGTCAAATGAATCAAAACCAGAAAAACCAGGACCAACGCGGCAAGGGTAAAAAAGCTTATGAGCATCGATTGAATCCGCTTTCGCTTTCGTCTGGCTTTCCGCTGCCCGGCATCCGCGGATTTTTTTGAAGGCTTATTCCTTCTATCTTCCGTTTCCGGTTTTTTCTGATACCTGAACCTGTCTTCGTTCATAAATAAAACTCCTTACGTCCATTCATAATGTACATTATCCTCCGTCCGCGCATTCCGGCACAGACGGAAGATTACACCGCGCTCTTTTCTCCCGCGTCAAGTGCAATATTTTCTTATTATAATATAGATTTTAAAAAAAGCAAACCTCAAATAATGGATTTTTCACTGTAAGTATCCGGAATTTCTTCTCCCCAGGGGGTTCCGTCAAGATCATAAGGAGTAGACTGGTAGACATAATAATTCAGCCAGTTGGTATAAAGGTTATTGGCGTGAGCCCTCCAGAGCAGAAGAGGCCTCTTTCCCGGATCATCGTCCGGAAAATAATTCGCGGGAATCTGTATGTCGATCCCCTTCTTCCGGTCTCTCTCATATTCGCGCCTGAGCTGCATCCGATCGTATTCCGGATGCCCCATAACATATATCTTTTTTCCGTTCTCCGCCATGCACAGCAGCACGCCGGCTTCTTTGGACTGAGCCAGGATCGTCACCTCCCTGCACGCGGAGATATCCTTTGCCGGAACTTCCGTATAGCGGGAATGAGGCATCAAAAACTCGTCGTCAAAGCCCCGGACCAGCGGCACTTTCCGGTTAAAGACCTTATGCCGGTAAAGGCCGAACAGCTTTTTTCCCAGATTCCTTTTCTCCAGCCCATAATAGTAATACATGGCTGCCTGGGCGCCCCAGCACAAAAACAAAGTCGAGGTGACGTGCGTGTTGATCCAGGAAAAGACCTGTTCGATTTCTTCCCAATAATCGACCTCTTCAAACTTCAGAAGTTCTACAGGAGCCCCCGTCACGATCATCCCGTCAAAACGCCTGCCGCGTATCTGGTCAAAAGTCGTATAGAACGTATCCAGATGGCTCATAGACGTATTTTTGGAGCGATGGCTCTTCATATGCATGAACGTACAGTCGATCTGCAGAGGAGTATTGGATAATTCCCTTAAGATCTGCAGCTCCGTGTCTTCTTTCAGCGGCATCAGATTCAGGATCAGGATCTTGATCGGACGAATATCCTGATGAATCGCCCGCTCCTCGTCCATGACAAAGATATTTTCTTTTTCCAGGATTTCTCTTACCGGAAGTCCGTTTGCGACTTTAATCGGCATGGTAGGCGCCCTCCTTTATATTTTGAAGGAACTCTTCTTCCGTGATGATCGGAATCCCCAGTTCCCTGGCTTTTTTATTTTTTCCGGATACAGAGGCGGCGTCGTTATTGATAAGCGCCGTCGTTTTGCGCGAAACGCTTCCGGCGCACTTGCCTCCTCTTTTTTCAATATATTCGACAAGTTCGTTCCTGTTTTTAAAATGCTCAACACTGCCGGTCACGACAAAAGTAAGTCCCATAAGTTCTCCCGTCGCGCCTCCGCCGTCATTTTCCATCCTGAGACCGTAATCCGCCATCCTCTCCAGCAGCTTCCGGTTTTCATTTTCCCTGAAAAATGAATAGATTGCGCCTGCCGTAGCCGGGCCGATATCAGGGACGGCCATCAAAGCTTCCCGATCCGCCTCCATAAGCTTCGGGAAGGATCCGAAATAATTCATGATTACCCTGGCCGAAGCTCTTCCCACATTGTCGACAGCCAGTCCGCTAAGAAGCCTCCAGGGCTCGTTATCCCGGGATTTATCAATCGCGGCAAGGAGCTTGTCCGTGCTCTTTTCAAGGCCGACGATCTTTTTTTCGATGAGTTCAGCTCTTTTTTCGTGAAGGATATAGATATCCGCGGCGTTTTTGATAAAGCCTTCCCGGATCATCTTTCCGACGATCTCCTCGCCGAAGCCTTTGATATCCATCGCGTCTCTGCCTGTAAAATGAATGATCGTCCTCTCCAGCTGGGCCGGGCAGGAGGGATTCACGCATTTCATATCCGACATGCCTTCTTCCCGGACGATTTTGCCGCCGCAGACGGGACACAGCTCCGGCAGCCGGTAGTCCTCAGTGCCCGCCGGCCTTTTCTCCGGAACGGAACAGCGGATTTTCGGGATGATCTCTCCGGATTTATAAACCCGCACGGTGTCGCCGATTCCAATATGGAGTTCGTTGATGAAATCCTGGTTATGGAGCGTTGCCCGCGACACCGTCGTCCCGCAGAGGCGGATCGGATCAAAAACGGCTGTCGGATTGACCCGGCCGGTCATTCCGATGGAGATCTCCACTCCGCGAATGATCGTCTCTTTTTCCTCCGGCGGATATTTGTAAGCAATGTGGCCGCTTGAATATTTGGAACCTGCGGGAAAATCCGGGCGATAGGCAGTCTGATCGATCTTAACGACCGCCCCGTCGATATCGTAAGGCAGTTCTCCGCGTTCCTCTCCGATCTTATCGATCGCCGCCAGGATCTCCTCGTCGCTTCTGCAGGAAAAAGACGGAACCACCGGCATCCCGAAAGAGGAAAGCCTCTGAAGCCCTTCCCGGTGGGATTGCGTATAGGAAGAACTGCCGTCCTGCACGTTGAAAATGAAAAGCGAAAGACCTCTCCTCCGCGTTTCTTCCGGATCCAGCTGGCGAAGCGTTCCCGCCGCGCAGTTTCTGGGATTCGCGAAAGCCTTCTTTCCCAGGAGGACTTGGCGCCGGTTGGTCTCTTCAAAGTCTTTATGGGTCATGTAGACCTCTCCCCTGACTTCGAGATAACCAGTCTCCGGAATGGCCGGAAGTACGTCGGGAACCGCAAGCGCGTTTAAGGTGACGTCCTCCCCGCTGTAACCGTCCCCCCTGGTCTCGGCCAGCGCAAGCTTCCCTTCTTCGTATCGGAGGGACATGGACAGGCCGTCAATTTTATGTTCGACGTCAAATACCGCGTCGGGATGCAGGCTTCTCACCTCTTTCGCCCAGGCAAGAACCTCCTCTTTGCTGAATACGTCCTCTATGGAGAGCATGGGCACGCGATGGCGGACCGTAACGCCGGCTTCTCTCTTTACCGGCGCCCCGACAGTCCGGGACGGAGAATCCTCAGCGGCAAGGCCCGGATGCTCCTTTTCCATCTGTTTTAATTGCAGCATAAGCTGATCGTATTCATAATCTGATATTTCCGGTTCTGAAGCCTCATAACGCTCATTAAAATAGCGTATCTTTGCCAAAAGAGTATCATACTCCTTTTGCAGCTTGATGGAAACCCCTTTTTTTCCGGCCACATTACCCTCCTTTTCCGCTATTTCCTTCATCAAGACCGGCCAGCCTCTTAAGCTCGCTGACCTCATCCCGGGTAAGAACGCGCTTCATTCCTTCTTTCAGATCACCAAGCCTCAGGTTCAGGATCCGAATGCGTTGTATTTCAAGAACCGTATAGCCGAGCGCCCGGCACATCCGGCGGATCTGCCGGTTGTAGCCCTGGGTCAGCGTGATTGAAAACTCCTTTTTTCCGGTCTGCAGCACCCGGCAGGGCCGGGTTCTTACAGAAACCCCCATCCGCCCTTTCTTTCCCGGAGCTGCAGTCAGATGCCTGTCGTCGTCAAGAACGATCGTGACGCCGTTTTTCATTTTCTCAAGAAAATCCCGCGTCAGGCATTTGTCCACCCGCACGATATACTCCTTTTCATGTCCGTTTGCGGCCCGCATGATCCGGTCGTTCAGCATTCCGTCATTTGTCAGAAGCACAAGTCCTGTGGAATCCTTGTCCAGACGTCCGGCGTAGGATACATATTGAGAAACGCCCGCGTAATCGATAATATTTTCTCTTACCCGTCTGTCTCCGGTACAGATAATGCCTCTGGGCTTGTTCAGGATCAGATACAAGCGGTCGTCTTCTTTCCGCCGGATCTCCCTTCCGTCGAGAAAGACCCGGTCGCCTTCCCTTATTTTCTGCCCCGGCTCCGCTTTTATTTCCGCTTCCTCCGGATGCTCCCGGCTAAGAAAAGTAACCCTTCCTTCCGCTATGCAGCGGTCGGCCTCCCGTCTGGAACAGATTCCGGCGCCGCAAAGATACTTATTGATCCGGATTCCTTCTTCCATCTCTTTCCTCTCCTCTTATCCCGCCGCGCCGGGACCCGGAACGGTCCTCAGCTGCCGGCCGCGGAAAAAGCCGTTTTACTGTTTGTCCCGCCTATTGTATCAAAGAAAGAAAAAAAAAGCAACGAAAGGACTCTTTCATTTCTCTTCGCATCGTGGTATGATAGTCATTGCTCAAATAATATGGGAGGATTATATGATACAAAAAAACAGAATAAATATTCCGGGAAGACGAAGAAGGCTCTCCGGTATGGCGGCGGCCATGGCTTTTTTTCTGCTGTTCGGCTGTTCATGCGGCAGCGGCTCGTCTCAAAGTCCGCAGGATTCCTCATCCACCCCGGATTCTTTATCCGCTCCGGAAACGACGGAAACTGTCGGCGCAACGGATTCTGCCATTCCTGACAGCTCCGCCATTTCGGAATATCGCCTGCCGGAAGCGATCCGTTTATCTCCGCTTACAATTCCTCTGGCGGAAAGCGTCGAAAGCTTCTCCGAGCAGCCCCTCTCCCCTGCCGTTTCCGAATTGGAGACCAACGTCTGGTCTGTTGATGAAAACGGCTGGCTCTATACCAATGAAGAGGGGAGCCATTACTCTTCTGAATGGCAGACGGTGGACGGGCAGAACTACTATTTTCTTTCAGACGGCCATATCGCAGCCGGATGGGTCACGATCGGCGATAAAGTCTACCGTTTTGACCCTTCCGGACGTGTGTACAAGAATACCTGGATGACCGATGACAGCGGCTCCCTCTACCGCCTCTCCCCTCAGGGCTATGCCTTAACGGGATGGTATAAGGAAAGCGGCGACCGAATCTTCTATATGGCTCCGGATGGTAAAGTACAGCTGGGCTGGCAGGACATCGATGGAAAACGCTATTATTTCGGAACGGACGGCGTCATGCTTAAAGGAGAGCTGCACATCGGCGATTACAGCTACTATCTTAACGAAGACGGCAGCATGCACACCGGCTGGCTCACCTTGAAAAGCGGGAAGCGATACTATAATGCGGACGGAACAATGGCCGTCGGGCTCTATACCATCTCCGACAAGGTCTACGGCTTCAGCAGCGAAGGCGATATGCTTTTCGGCTTAAAGACCTATAACGGAAAGCGTTATTTCTTCGGCAGCGACGGCGCCGCACAAACCGGCTGGGTCAAGGCTGAGGACGGTATGCATTACTTCTCCGCCCCCGGAAAAGACTACATAGGCTGGCACTATTATGAAAACCGCTGGAATTTCTTCACTGAATCCGGCGTTCTGGACAACAGCCGAAAATACGAAGATTCGCCGGCCGTTGCGATCACATTCGACGACGGGCCCGGGGCCTATACAGGGCAGATCCTCGATCTTCTCTCCAAATACCATGTCAAAGCCACCTTCTTTATGATTGGAATCGAAGTGGCTAAATATCCCGAAGAAGTAAAACGGGAAGCGGAAATGGGCATGGAGCAGGGAAATCATTCCTGGGATCACAAGACGCTTACAAGCCTGAAAAGCGGGGAAATCGATGATGAAGTGAAGAATACCAATGACGCCATTGCCGCCATCACCGGGAGCGCGCCTACTGTTTTCAGGCCTCCAGGAGGCGGAAGAAACGCGCTTGTGGACGCAGTGGCAAAGAAGTTCAAGATGCCCCTGATTGTCTGGAATGTCGATACACTCGACTGGTCGACAAGAGACGCGCAGAATACCTACAATGTCGTCATGAGTGAAGTATCCGACGGCGACATCATTCTCATGCATGAAATCTACAAAGCTTCTTACGAAGCAGCCGCCATGATCATTCCGGATCTTCTTGAGCGAGGCTACCAGATCGTAACCGTCAGCGAATTAGCTGCCCTGAAGGGCCAGAAGCTCGTAAAAGGAGAGCTCTACTCCGACTTCAACTGATAAAATCTCCCCGTATATAATCGGGGAGATTTTTTTTAAAAAACACTTGCAATTCAGATGAAAATGAGGTATTATATCGCTTGTGCGGGGATATAGCTCAGTGGGAGAGCGTTCGGTTCGCATCCGAAAGGCCGTGAGTTCGAATCTCATTATCTCCATGATAAAACGGCCTGCCATCTGTGCAGGCTGTTTTATCAAATTGTGTCTGTAGCTCAGTGGATAGAGCACTGGATTCCGGTTCCAGGTGCGCGGGTTCGACTCCTGTCAGACACGTAAGGACGGTACCAAACGGTACCGTCCTTTTTTTACTGCTCAATCATATCGATCACAATCTCTCCGATCGCCCTGTCGTATCGATAGAGGGAACTGGAAAGAACCTCTGAAGGCGCAACCTCCTTTAAGTTGATTTCCCGTATCATTTCATACATGGCGTATCGGTCCAGCTGCTCGTTCGCCGGGACAAGAATCGCTTCATGGATGCTGCTGGGAAGGATATAAATATCTTCGCCGTATTCCTCGGAGAGCTTCCGTATTACTTCCGTATCCAGTATAGCAGCTGAGCCGAAAGTCTTCCCCCTGGTCGTCAGAACATACATAGGGCAGGCGGCGTCAAGCGTTTCTTCCTCCAAATCATAGGGCAGCATCGCTTTCCTCGAAATCTCGCGGAGCTCCGCTTTCAGCTCTTTCAGCACTTCCTGCATGGGACGGAGCATCGCCGGTTCATATTCCGCCATATTCCGGGCAGCCGTTTCGCTGAGAATCTCTTTATTGACTCCCCACCTTTCCATTTCGGTCCGGTGCACCAGAACCGTCGCGTTCGGAATGATATCTTCCAAAAGGTCAATATACCATATAACAGCCAGATCCAGATAGGGCTCAAAAGGCAGGTTTTTTAAAAACTCCTCATTTCTCCTTCTGCTCACAAGCCGTCTCCGTATACAGGGCTTCACCCGCTCAAAATCAGAGAAGAAATCAGCGGACAGGCTATGGTCCAGCCGATTCCGGCGGTAAGCTGCCAGCACCCGGCCGGCCAGCTTATCCGGATCCTCCCCATTCCGATAAGCATTGTAATACTCCTCCAGATAGATAGTCGGAGAGACATTCAGTTCCTTTTCAAAAATGGTAATGCCATCCAGCGCAAGGCCGTTATTCTTGACGCAGCGGCGAATTTCAACCGAAGCTTTTCCTTCATATGCTTCAAAAACCCTTTTTCGGATATACTCTTTAAACGCTTCATAATCCATCATCTTCTTTTCTCCCTTCTTCACACGAAAACAAGACGGCTGAAAGCCGTCCGTCTTAAAAATAAAAGGAAAAAGAAGTATCGCTGTTTATGAAGAAAGAATCCCCCTCCGGCAGAAGGAGGATCCCCAATTATACTCTGGAAAGATATTCAGCCGTCCTGGTATCAATCTTGACCTTATCGCCGATATTGACAAAAAGCGGAACCTGAATCACAGCGCCGGTCTCAACGGTAGCGGGCTTGGAAGCTCCCTGCGCGGTATTGCCCGCAAATCCGGGTTCCGTATCCGTGACTTCAAGCTCAACGAAAAGAGGAGGCTCAATCGAAAATACAGCGCCGTTGTAGGAACAGACTTTAACCGTGTCGTTTTCCTTCACGAATTTCATCGCGTCGCCGATCACATCCTTGTTGATCATGATCTGCTCGTAGTTCTCAGGATCCATAAAATAGTAGAGATCCCCATCGTTATAGAGATACTGCTGATCCTTCCGGTCAATTCTCGCCGCCGGGAACTTCTCCGTCGGGCGGAAAGTTTTCTCGACGACCCCGCCGTTAATGACGTTTCTCATCTTTGTGCGGACAAAAGCGGCGCCCTTGCCCGGCTTGACATGCTGAAATTCAACGATCTGCATAACCTGTCCATCAATCTCAAGGGTCAAGCCATTTTTAAAATCACCTGCTGAAATCATTCGCGTTCCTCCTTAAAAGTGTATGTTCATTTTAATATAAAAAGGGCTGTTATGCAAGCCTATGTTTTACGAAATTCTTTCTGTCTTTCCTTCAGCTTTCCTCACCGCAAGCAGGATCCTCTCCGAGATCTCCTCCGGCGTCAGATCATCCGTTTCAAAGATAAGATCCGCGCTCTTATCATAAGCGGACTTTCTTTCGGAAAGAAGGTCTCTTATGCCCTCCTCTGAAAGCTTTCCTTTTATATTCGGGCGATTATCCGCCTCGCCAAGAAGACGCTTAAGCAAGACCTCCGGAGATGCCGTGAGCAGAAGCACCTTCCCCATCGATTTCATAAGCGCCAGATTCCGCTCCCTGAGTACCGCGCCTCCTCCGCAGGAAACGATTCCGGCTTTTTCTCCGGATAGCTTCTGCAGAAACTCCGTCTCCATATCCCGGAAAGCTTCCTGGCCAAATTTCGAAAAAATATCCCGAATCGGCATCCCGTTGGCCTCCTCGATGGCGGAATCCATTTCTATAACGGGAAGCCCGGTGGATCTGCCGAGATATCCGGCCACAGTGGATTTCCCGCTGCCCATAAACCCGGTAAGAAAAAGAAACTTTCCGGCCTTCCGATCCTCATGCGCCTTCCAAAGCAGCCCCTTAAGGCTGCCTGCGTCTATCTGCCCCGGGGCGCTTCCCTCTCCGTCCAGCGCGCCGAAAGTAAGACAGGAACCGACCGTTTCCCCCAGAGTCCGGGTAATCTGTCCCATCTCCCCCATGGATATGAGTACAAAAGGAACGTTCAGCTCATTCCGCAGGATGCGGGAAGCTTTCAGCACTTCATCGACGTCCTCCCCGCCGGAAGGCATAAAAGCGCCCTTTACGATATCGCCGCCGGCAGCCTCCATAGCCTTAAGGGAGCGCGCTATTTCATCTGCCCGGGGCGTCCCGGAAAAATCATGTCTGGAAAAAAGGACCGGAATATGAGCGCTCTCCGCTTCCTTTTGAAGCAGCGGCGCCGCTTTTCGTTCGAACTCAATATCCAGAAGATCAATGCACCCGCTCTGAAGCGCCCGAGAAAGAAAACGGCCATACAAATCTTCCCCGCCTGTAAAGGCTCCGCCCTCCTCCGCCGTACGGACGGTAAACAGAATCGCTCCCGAATAAGCTTCCCGGACTCCCTCCAGAAGCTTCTGCAGCTCTTCCTCCGGATCCTCTTCGCAAGACATCCTGTTTTGAAGAAACGCGTCGGCCCTCAGCTCAACCAGATCCGCAATAGTTGCGGCCCTGCCGGCGGCCTCCGCCAGCTCATCGATCTCAATCCCGGTCAGAGGAACCGCGATTTTGGGAAGGCCGGCTCCCAGAATGATATTTCTTACAGTAACTGTTTTCATTTTCAGTTTCCTTATGCTATAGTATAACAAACAAGACAAGCCGCGGCGGAAGCCGCTGCGTTATGACAGGAGAATATTATGAAAAAACAATACTACCTGCTTGGAGATCCGGTGGCCCACAGCCTGTCTCCGGCCATGCATAACCTTTCCTTCAAACTGCTCGGTATGGACGCTGAATACGGACTCCTGAAAACCGGAACAGAAGAGCTTCCGGAAACGATCGAATGGCTCCGGGAAACCGGCGCCGCCGGATGGAACCTTACCATGCCGGTCAAGTCCGCCGTATGTCCTCTCTGTGATGAGCTTAGTCTCGCCGCAAAAATCGGAGGAGCGGTGAATACCGTGATCAACGATAACGGATATCTGCGCGGCGAAACGACTGACGGAAGCGGGTTTCTCGCTGCAGCCGCAGCGGCCGGCTTTCCTGTAAAAAATGAAAACCTTGTCCTGCTCGGAACCGGAGGCGCCGCCGCCTCTATCCTCATCGCCGCAGCCCTGGCGGAAGCCGCAAAAATTGCAGTCTTTTATCACAGTCCCGCCTCAGCGGACCGGGCGGCAAAGCTCATGGAAAAAATACGCCCCTTCTCAAAAACCAGGCTTTGTCTCTATCCTCTCGGGGACAGCGCAATCCTGAAAAAAGAGCTTCTTGCCTGCTCTCTCCTCATAAACGCCACAAGCGCCGGAATGGCTCGGGGAAACGGTGAAGAAGCCCTGTGTCCGATTCCGGATCCCGGCTTTCTGGAAAGCCGGCCCAATGTTTACGACGTCATTTATAATCCGAGAACAACGCCCCTTCTTTATATGGCAGGCGAAGCCGGATGCCGCAGCGAAAACGGCCTTTCAATGCTCCTCGGACAGGGCGCCGAGTCTTTCCGGCTCTGGACCGGAAAGACGATGCCCGTCGAAACTGTCAGGCATGCTGTTTTTGAGAGCTGAGAACCCGCTCGGCGATTTCCTCACAGGTCAGGCCGTCCGTATCGATAACCTCGTTCGCAATTCGAAGATAGGCCGGTTCTCTCTCCTTAAGCATTCTGCTTACATGGTCGCTGAGATCATCATCCTGGAGCCATGCATGCTTTTCATTTTTGGATATGCGGTTTAAAAGCGTCGGGAGCGGAGTCTTTATATAATACACTCTTCCCAGCGCATTCAGATAAGAATCATTCTGTTCCATAAGGGCAAGACCGCTCCCCAAAACAATGATAACCGGGCGGACGTCCTCCACAAGCTCGCTAAGGATCATCGTCTCCATCGCCCTGTAATAGCTGTCGCCGAACCGATCGTATACTTCTACCGGCTTCATGCCAAGACGCCCGGAAACTTTTTTGTCTATATCCACCAGCGGAAGAGCTAGTTTTTTGGACAGAATCTTTCCAACCGTGCTTTTCCCCGAGCCCATAAAGCCCTCAAGAATAATATTGTTCATTCCCATAATCCCCCTCTGATAGCGGCCGGCTGATGATCCGCCGCAGACGGATTGTCAGCCCGGCCGTATATACCGCAGCCCGACTGTCAGCCGCCACTGATACTATTCATAAAACATACAGGCCGCGGCTGCCGCCGCGCCGTATGAGAATAAGCGCCGCAGCAGCTGATAAGCCGGATCGCTCCGCACTTCAGCTTCCAGCGCGCCAAACAAACCTCAATTTGTTCAGCGTAATTATAGCACAATCATCTCCATTATTCTACCGCAAAAAAGAAAAGGAGCCCGGTTTTCGGGCTCCCGATTATCTCGCGAAAATACGAAGCAGATCGTGGTACATTACATAAACCATAAAAAGAAGCAGCGCGGCTACCGCAATTGACTGAATCGTGATTTCCACCTTTTGGTTGACCGGACGGCCGGAAATCAGTTCGTAAAAGAGAAAGACCAGCCTTCCTCCGTCCAGCGCCGGTATCGGCAGAAGGTTCATAACTCCCAGATTAGCTGAAAGCAACACGACCAGATTGATCATATTCATAAGAGTCATTAAAAGACCTTCATCCTTTACCTCCTCGTAAGTCGTTCCGACGATATCGACGACGCCAACCGGACCGGAAAAATCATCGGCTCCGAAGCGGCCCGTAAAAAGGCCTCCCAGAGAACGAATCACCGTCGTGATCCAGTAGCGAAGCTCTATTGCGCTGTATTTTATGACTCCGAGAGGAGTGGTGGAAACCCGGCCCAGATTATAGCTGAAACCGCTTAACACATTTTTGGATTCATAAGGGATGAGAGAAACCGTAATCTCCTGCCCGTCCCGGTCAACCGTAAGCGTAATCTCCGATCCGTCCATTGGAAATTCTTCAAAATAATCCTGAAGCGACCGGGCTGTCGTGATCTCCTTTCCGTTTATGGAAATAATGACGTCTCCGGCCTTAACGCCTGCCTCCTCAAGAGGAGAACCTTCCCCGACCGCTTCGACAAGGGCCGTTCCGGAATCCAGATGATATGTGAGGCCCAGCATATAGCGCGTATAGACATAGGGGGCAAAGGAAAGGCTTTTCTCCTCCCCGTCCCTTAAGAAGCTCACCGTAACCATATCTTCTTCCGTCAGGTCGTGAAAAGTAAACCAGTTAGAGATATCGCGGCCTATATCAACCCGATCCCCCATAAAAGAGGTGATGGTATCGCCTGCCATCAAACCCGCCTCAGCCGCCGGAGATCCCTCCTGAACAGCAGCAACGTCAGCCGGATCGTAGCCGACCACGCTGATAACGAGAAACGCTCCGACAAAAGCAAGAATAAAATTAAAAAAAGGCCCCGCAAAGATGATTGCAATTCTCTTCCCGATCGAAACGCTTCCAAAAGCCCCCTCTTCAGGTTCCAAATTCCGGTCTTCTTCCTCATTTTCCAGGCTGTCATACATTCCCTTCATCTCGCAGGAACCGCCAAAAAGCAAGGCTTTCAGGGAATACCTGGTTCCATTGCGGACAAAAGAAAAAATTCTGGGACCAAAACCCATGGAAAACTCCACGACGTCAACGCCGGACATTTTCGCGACAATAAAATGGCCGAATTCGTGAAACAAAACAAGTACCGAAAAGATGATAATGGCAATAATCCACTTCATGGAAATAAAAAACCTCCTTATGCCCCCTTACGCATGTATCAGCAAAAGCGATAGAAAATAGATGATCGGGGCGGTAAAAATAACGCTGTCAAATCGGTCCAGTATCCCTCCGTGTCCCGGAATCAGATAGCCGTAATCCTTGACTCCCGCATCCCTTTTGATGGCCGAAGCCGCCAGGTCCCCGATCATGGAAATCAAGGCGCCTGCCATACAGATCACAAGATACGCCGCGGCCTGGCGTCCCGAAAAACAGCCGTAAGCAAAGCCGAGAAGGCCTGCGCCGGCAACGCCTCCAAAAGCCCCTTCCAGAGACTTTTTAGGAGAAAGAACCGGAGCCATCTTATGCCTGCCGATCAATCTTCCCACGCAATAGGCACAGGTGTCGGCTCCCCATGAGCTGATAAAAATCAGCCAGACAAGAACCTTGCCATCCGCAGACATCCTGGTCAGATAAATAAATCCCAACATGACCGTCACATAAACAACTCCTGTAAAAGAAGAAAAGACCTGTCTGGCTGTAAATCTCGGAAATGTAAATACATAAACGGCAAGAATAAGCGTCAGTGAAGAAACCAGGCCGACCAGATAAAAAGGCTCCGGAGCAAACGCAATCAGCAGAAGATAACTGCCGGCTCCGATCAGGCCGGCTCCGGCCAGCGCATTCATCGGCTCCGTCACCTGCTGCTTCAAGGCAATTGGGTCTCTGGCCTCATACTCCTTGTCCAGAACAGGGGACTGCGCCTTATTGCGGCGAATCACCCCCGTTGCTCCGTAAAACTCCAGCATTCCGACAAAGGAAATAAAGCTCACCATTCCAAGCAAAGGAAGGCCTCCGGGAAGAATTGCCGCAAAAGCCAGAATGATAAGCAATATGCCGCTCAGAAGTCTTGTTTTAAACATAAAAACCGTCCCTTTCCAAATTCTTTCGCAAAAATGCAAGTCAGCCCTTATCATCCAAGAACAGGGAGCGCCGAATCGTTAACGGTATTTTTCAGCAAAATAACGGTCGATTTCGTCCTGAACCTCAAATATTTCATCTACAGAAGGAGACGGAATCCGTTTATGACGATCCATCGCCTCCTCAATCACGTCATAGATATCCGTAAAGCGGATCGTCCCCTCCCGAAACATGGCGTTGGCCCATTCATTCGCCGCGTTAAATGCCGTCGGCACGGACCCCCCTTCGGCGGCAGCCCGCCGGGCCAGAGGAAGGCCTTTGAAAACCTCATCCTCCGGCTGTCCAAACGAAAGGCCGGAAAGCTTCGTAAAATCAAGCGGCGCCGCCGGAGAAGGCAGGTGGGTCGGATAGGTCAGCGCATATTGAATCGCGATCCGCATATCCGACGGGCCCAGCTGCGCGATGATCGATCCGTCCTCATATTCTACCGCTGAGTGTATCAGGCTCTCCTTTTGAATGAGCACTTCTATGTCGCGGGCCTCTACGTCAAACAGCCAGCTGGCTTCGATAACCTCCAGTCCCTTATTGACCATGGTCGCGGAATCAATCGTTATCTTGGGACCCATGGTCCAGGTGGGATGAGCCAGCGCTTCTCTTACCGTCACCTTCCGCAGCTCCTCCAGGCTCTTTCCGCGGAAAGGGCCCCCGGAGGCGGTCAGCAGGATCCGCCTGATTTTGGAATCAGCTCTTCCCTCAAGCGCCTGGAAAATAGCTGAATGCTCCGAGTCGACAGGAAGCAGCTTAACGCCCTTTTCCCGGACGAGAGGCATAATGATGTGCCCGGCTGTAACAAGAGTCTCCTTGTTGGCCAGGGCTATATCTTTTCCGGCTTTGACAGCCGCCACGGTAGGACGAATACCGATCATGCCGACAATGGCCGTAACAAGAATATCCGCTTCCGGAAGGACCGCCAGTTCAATCAGCCCCTCCATCCCGCTGACTACCCGGATATTCGTATCGGCAAGACGATCCGCGAGATCCTTTCCAGCCTTCTCATCGTAAACGGCAACAAGCGCGGGTTTCATTTCCCGCGCCTCCTGCTCCGCTTTCTCAATATTTCTGTCACAAGACAGGGCGACGACGGAAAAAAGATCCGGATGTTTCCGAACTACATCCAGAGTCTGTGTGCCAATGGAACCCGTCGAGCCCAAAACGGCAATTTTCTTCATCAGATTGTCATCAGCTCCTTTGTCTTTCCTTCAATCGCCTCATCGATCTTCTTAATAAACCTGTCGGTAATCTTCTGAAGATCATCTTCCGCATCCTTGACCTCGTCTTCAGAGATATCCTCCGTCTTTTTCAGCTTCTTAAAAGAATCGTTCCCGTCACGGCGGATATTCCGGACAGCTACTTTGGCCTGTTCGCCTTTTTTCCTGACGTCCTTTACCAGCAATTTCCGGCGTTCTTCTGTGAGCTCAGGAAAAACAAGACGAATGACCCGTCCGTCGTCGCTGGGATTGATTCCGACATCTGATTTCTGAATCGCCTTTACGATCGGCTTAACCATCTTGGCCTCCCAGGGCTGAATCTGAATCATGCGGGCTTCCGGGACCGTTACGGAAGCAGCCGAGGCAATCGGGGTGGGCGTTCCGTAATAATCAACCGTAACCTTGTCAAGTACATGAGGATTTGCCCGCCCGGCCCTGATGGACTGAAGCTCATCTTCCAGATTCTTCATGGTTTTTTTCATTTTTTCTTCATAAACCTGTGTCTTCTCGTTCATTTTTCTCCTCCCTTATACGGTGACTCTCGTCCCGTCTATGATTCCTTTTGCCGCATTCACAATGCTTTCCCTGCCGTCAAGTTCAAAAACGAGCATCGGCATCCTGTTATCTTTCGCAAGAACAGCAGCCGCTCCATCGACTACTCCGAGACCCCTGGCAACGACTTCTGAGATGGATATCTCCGCGTATTTCTTTGCGTTTGGATTCTCTTTGGGATCACTGTCATAAACCCCGTCTATCGATTTCGCCAGCAAAATGCACTCGGCTCCGATTTCAACCGCCCTCAGGACAGTCGCGGTATCTGTTGAAAAAAACGGATGTCCCGTTCCTCCGGCAAAAAAGACGGCTTTCCCGTCTCTGAGCGATTCCTCCGCCAGATCTTTGGAGTAAAGCTTCGTAAAAGACCCAACCATAAAAGGGGTGAGAATTTCCGTCTTGATTCCGACGGACCGAAAGATCTCGGAGACATACAGACAATTCATCACAGTCGCCAGCATGCCGATCTGATCGGCTTTCGAACGGTCAATCGCATTGGAGGAACGTCCCCTCCAGAAATTTCCTCCGCCGATAACGATGCCGACCTCCGAGCCGCAATCCATAACCTCCTTTACCTGCCGGGCTACCCCTCTTACAGTATCCTCATCAAACCCCATCTTTTTCTCCCCGGCGAGAGCTTCGCCGGAAAGCTTAAGCAGTACTCTTTTCATTACAGCCTCCTAACGCAAGATTATATTGAGGAGAGCGGCCGCCTAAAGCGGCAGGCGTCCTCCAGGCGAAATTCTATACCGGGCAATCCATAATGGCACATCGCCGGCCGCGGCAAGACTGTTTTATTATAACATAGTTTTTCAGCCTGTTGAACCAGTTTCGTAAAATTTAAGGGATCAATTCGGTGTTTCTGTCAAAAAGATCTTTTCTTCTTCTTTCAACGAAACAACTTCCCAGGTTCCTGCAGAAACACGAAGACCGGGTAATATCACAAAGAGGGAAGCATGACTTTCCGTCATGCTTCCCTCTTTTAAACCTGTTGTTTATTTAATCATCTTCTTCAAGGCTTCCATAAAAGAATCAACATCCTTGAATTCACGATATACGCTGGCAAAGCGGACATAAGCGACCGCATCCAACTCTTTCAGCTTATCCATGACAATCTCGCCGATATAACTGCTGCTGACTTCTTGATCACCCTGCGAATAAACTTCAATCTCAATGGAATCAACCAGATTTTTTATATCCTGAGCCGAAACCGGCCTCTTATGGCAGGCTCTTATTATGCCCCCCTCCAGTTTCCCCCGATTAAAAACTTCCCGATTCTGATCCTTCTTGATGACCATAAGGGGCAGACGCTCAACCTTCTCATAGGAAGTAAAGCGCTTTCCGCAGCTGTCGCACATTCGTCGTCTTCGAATCGCGGTATTATCGTCAGCCGGCCTTGAGTCGACAACCCGGGTATTGTCATGACCGCAATAAGGACATTTCATGGATTTACTTCCTGTTTCTCAGGAAATCAGGGATCTGAATATCTTTCTTCTCGACGTTCCCGGACATACCCGACTGCATAAAATCCGGAGTAACCGGAGGCGTATAGGTATTCTGTCTCCTCTGATAGGTATATGAGGGCTGAACCGGAGTCGGCTGCGGCTGGGCAGCTGCCATTTTTTCAGGCAGCGGTTCAGGCTGCTTCTTCTCCGTTTTCGACTGCGTCCTTGCATTGACATCCGTGAGACCGGTCGCGATAACCGTGATCTTGCAGGAATCAACAACGGAGTCGTCATACATCGCGCCGAAGATAATATTGGCCTCATCTCCGGTAATGCTCTGGACGTAGCTTGCCGCGTCGTTGGCGTCCATAAGAGAAATGTCGCCTCGGATATTGATGATAACCTTTTCCGCGCCTTCGATGGAAGTTTCGAGAAGCGGACTCTCCACAGCCTGCTGGACAGCTTCCAGAGCCTTTTCATCGCCTTTGGACTCACCTATACCGATATGCGCAATACCGGCGTCGGTCATCACAGTCTGTACATCCGCGAAATCGAGGTTAATAAGAGCCGGCTGATTGATAAGGTCGGTAATACCGGCCACTGCCTGCTGCAGAACCTCGTCGGCCTTCTTTAGGGCCTCCGGCATCGTCGTGCGGCGATCTACAATCTCAAGAAGCTTATCATTCGGAATGACAATCAGCGTGTCAACATTGGCCTTCAGCTTTTCTATGCCGGACAAAGCATTCTCCATACGTTTCTTAGCTTCGAACCGGAACGGCTTTGTCACAACGCCTACCGTAAGGCAGCCGATCTCTTTCGCAATCCGGGCGACAACAGGAGCCCCGCCGGTACCGGTACCGCCGCCCATACCGCAGGTAACAAAGACCATATCCGCTCCTTCAAGGATCTCGCGGATCTCGTCTTCACTTTCATTTGCGGCCTGTTCACCGACTTCCGGTTTAGCTCCGGCCCCGAGACCTTTTGTGACCTTCTCGCCAATCTGGACGACTGTCGGAGCTTTGCAGACCGCAAGAGCCTGCTTATCGGTATTGACTCCAACAAATTCCACGCCGCCAATCGTCTCGTCGACCATACGGTTTACGGCGTTATTCCCGGCACCGCCAACGCCCACTACAATTATCTTCGCTGCTGCTTCAGCTTCATTAGTTGTGATCTCTAACAAAACAGTTCCTCCTTTAACCGCCCCAGGGAGCGGGATAATAGCTATATCCAGTCGAAAACCCTATCACGTCTATGATATATGTTTTATTGAATTTAATCAAGATTTTTTTTCAGAGATTTTTTCATCTTGCCGAAAAAAATATCAGCCTGGCTGTCGATATCTCTTTTCAGCCCGCTTATCTCTCCTGGCAAACCGCCTTTGAGACAGTTTCTACACAGGAATACCCGGGGATTTACTATAAAATATTGGATGACGCAGCTCAAATCTCAAGTCCGGTCCGGCAAAGCGGAACCTGAATCCGCCATATGCTCCCTGACATACGCCTTAAACTCGTCTCCTCTCACTTCAAAGTTTTTAAATTCCCCCCAGGACGCGCATGCAGGCGACAAAAGGACGGCGTCTCCCGGCTCAGCGTGTAGAAGGCAGAACTCCATAGCCTCCGTCATATTTTCCAGAAGAACGATTCTTTCTTCCGGGAAACCGCACTCAAGCGCCGCGTTTTTGATGTCAAAACGGGTTTTTCCTTCCAGCACAAACCATTTCACGCGGCCTTCAAAGCTCCGTATCCATTCGCGGTAATCCGATCCCTTATCATAGCCTCCGGCAATAAGAAGCGTCGGACAGTTCATCGCCTGAATTCCCTTGATTGCGGCGTCCGGATTCGTCCCTTTTGAGTCGTTATACCAGGCTGCGCCGTTTATTTTTCCCGAAAACTCGATTCGATGCGCTACGGGAGGAAACGCGCGGCAGACTTCCCGGATCACTTTCAGCGGAACGCCCGCCGTGTAAGCCATAGCAGACGCCGCCATGACGTTTTCATAATTATGGGTTCCAATGATCTGAAGTTCATCTGTATTAAGAAGTTCTTCTCTCAGCCCTCCTCTTGTCAGAATGATGCGGGAGCCGTCAAGATAAATAGCGTTTTCCATAACGCGTTTGGATGAAAACCAGAAGACATCCGCGGGACAGGCGCTTTCGCCAAATTCTCTTAAAACCGGATCCTCATAATTAAGAACACATACATCCTCTTTGGTCTGATTCAGGGTGATTTTCTCCTTGCAGCGGATATATTCCTCCATCGTGTGATGACGGTTCAGATGATCCTCCGTAATATTCAGTATGGCTGATACGGCCGGGTGAAAATCTTCACAGGTCTCCAGCTGAAAGCTGGAGAGTTCAGCCGTAAACACCGCGTTTTCTCCCGTTCCGAAAACCCTGCCTGCAAAAGAGCTGCCTATATTTCCGACAGTATACGCTTCCGTTTCATATGCCGCCATAATTTTGCCGAGAATAGAAACCGTCGTCGTCTTTCCGTTCGTCCCGGTAACGCCCAGGACTTTCCCTTTCATCTGCCTGAAGGCAAGCTCAATCTCCCCAATCACAGGAATTCCGGCCTTCCTCAAAACAGTTACTTCCTTCGCGTCGGTTGGAATCCCGGGACTTAAAACCGCCAGATAAAGCGACTCCAGCGTTTCATCCGGAAGCTGTCCGGAAAAAGCCCGGACTTTTTCCGGGGCAATGCAGCCATTCTTCATCTCATCCGGCTGCAGTTTTTCATTTCCATCGAACAAAATCGGAAACGCGCCTTCTTGAATCAGCAGGTTAATTGCTCCGATGCCGCTTTTACCTGCTCCTAAAACAAGAACATTCTTCTCTTCAAGTTCCATATCATCGCCTCTTCCCGCTGCCGTGCCTTAAGAACCTGCTTACCAGACCCCAGGCACAGCTTATTATTCTTACAAAAACTATTCTTGAATACGCTGCATGAGCCGCGTAATATGAGCGTCATGTTATATAGCCAGAAGTCCTGCAATTGCCAGCAGAATAGCGGCCACTGTAAAATTGGCCACAACCCGGGTCTCCGACCAGCCTGACAATTCAAAATGATGGTGTATAGGAGCCATCTTAAAAATTCTTTTGCCATGGGTCATTTTAAAGTAACCCACCTGGAGGATAACAGAAAGCACTTCCACAAGATAAACCAATCCAATCAGCGGAATATAAAGAGGCATTCCAAGCATATAAGCCATCCCTATGACAAAACCGCCTAACGCCAGCGATCCCGTATCGCCCATAAAGACTTTGGCAGGATAGGCGTTATAAACCAGAAAACCCAGCAGGGAGCCAAGTACCGCGGTTCCCATAGGCGTAATCCCTCCGTCAAGCATAATGGAAGCAATCGTGAAAAACACCGCGGCAACAGCCGTGACGGATGCGGCCAGCCCATCTACGCCGTCCGTGAAATTAACCCCGTTCACAGTTCCACCGATTGCCAGAACCATAAGCGGCCACTTGAAAATGCCGATATCAACCTCTCTGCCTCCGGAAAAAGGAATCCGGAGATTCATGGAAATATCTGTAAAACGCGATAAATAGACCCCAAAGACAAATATGATGACAAGCTCCAGCAAAAACTTCTGGCGGGGATACAGACCGTCCGAGCGGCGCTTTACGACCTTCAGGTAATCATCGGCAAATCCAAGAAGGCCGTAACTTAAAGTCAGAAAAAGCACCGGTCCGATTCGAGGATATCGGAAAATGTAAAACATCCCGGTAAGCGTAATGGCCGCCAGAAACATGATCCCGCCCATAGTCGGCGTACCGGCTTTTTTCTTATGCGCTTCAACGCCAAGCTCCCGTTCTGTCTGCCCAACCTTCAGCTTCAAAAGAAACGGAATGAGGACCGGTCCCAAAGCCACCGTAACAGCAAATGTTATAAAAACCGGAATTATTTCCACAACAGCAAGCATCTTTACCTTTCTCCCTTCGTTAATCGCCTGAATTTTATAAGTTTACTACGAAAACGTTCAAGATGCAATCCCTTCCGTGTTATCTATGTCTGATCTCAGGTAAACATTTTCTTCTTCCAGTTCTTCATCCGCGTCAATTCCCAGATACGGAAGTACCTGGGAGAGAATATTTCTCGATATCCATTGAGGAAAACGGCTGTCATCCTGTTTTTTTAAGTTCGGTTCGTCAATCACGGTATAGATGAGTACTTCCGGATTCTCGTAAGGGACGAAGCCTATAAAAGAGACCAGGTATTTACTGTTTCCTCTGGGCAGCTTTTCCGCGGTTCCGGTTTTCCCTCCCATGGAATAGCCGTTTACCTTAGCGTATTGCGCCGTTCCGTTCTCCACAGCCTCCTTCATAGCCGACCGAATGATTTCAGCGGTATCCTTCGAAACTGTCTTTTTTTCAAGAATGCCGTCTTTTGAGGAAAGCACGCTGCCGTCCTCATCCCTTATTTCCCTGACGACGCAGGGACGGTAGAAGGAGCCCCCGTTTGCAATGGTGGAAACAGCCGCCGCTTCCTGTATCATGGTGCAGGTCCAGCCCTGTCCAAAAGAAGAGGTCGCCAGCTCCAGCGCTCCCAGCTTTTCGGCTTCAAACAAAATTCCGGCTTCTTCTCCGGAAAGGTCAATTCCGGTCTTGCTGCCAAAGCCGAAATTCCTCTGACATTCAGCAAAATCTTCCGCGCCAAGTTTTGCCGCGATCTGCATAATGCCGTCATTACAGGAATTCGACAAGACTTCCTTCAGGCTGAGAAGTCCGTGTCCGGAAGCCTTCGAACAGCTGATTTTTGTTTTCTGGATCGTTTCGAAGCCGTCGCATAAAAAGGTGTCTTTTTCAGATATCTTTCCCGCATCCAGAGCCCCGGCCGCTGTGACAGGCTTCACAACCGATCCCGGTTCATAGCCGGATGAAATGCAGTAATTGCGGAAGATCTCGGCTCTCTCCTCTGCAGTAGAAGCGCTCGATTGCGGATCATTCAAATCAAATGAATCGTTGCTGGCCATGGCCAGCACCTGTCCGTTTGAAGGATTCATAACGATTACGCCTACATTGGCCGCAGCCTTCCGGTCTTCGTAAAAGGCGTCATATTCTTCCATGAAACGGTCTATTTCTGCCTGAACCATTCTCTCAATATTGATATCTATGGACGAGACAACTGTTTTTCCATTTGTCGGTTCGATAATATCTCTCCGAATGTAGTCCGAAGAAGCTTCGCTCCAATAAGAATAGCGCCGTCCATCTGTCCCGGAAAGCTCCCCGTTATAATAACTCTCGATCCCATAGCCCAGATCCGCGCCGTCGCTGCCTGTAAACCCGATCACTTCCGAAGCCAGCGTGCGATAAGGATATTCTCTGTCATATACATCCTCGAAAAAAATTCCGGCCGTATATTTCAGCTTTTCTTTCAATATCTTTATCGCCTCATCCCCGGAAGAAGATCCATTCTTCCCATCATTCAGGCTCTGCTTCTCCGCCTCAAGGGCTTCGATCGCTTTTTGGATATCTTCCCGGTAATCCTCATACTTTTTCCGTTCCGATGCCGTCAATGTTTTTCCGGAAAGAAGAACGTAATAGTTGGATGATTCGTATTTCTCATCATCCAGGATTGCCAGCAGCGTTGATTCTTCTATACCGTAAACCGTCTTAAGAGCCTCCAGAACAGGAGCTCTGTAGGGCTGGATGATCTTCCCGTCCTCCTTAACTTCCTGATTTACCAGCTCCGGATCAAGAATCAGCTTGTACATGCGGACAGAAAGCGCCAGAACGTTTCCGTTTGTATCCAGAATATCTCCTCGTTTCGCGGCCAAATCTGACTGATAATACATATTCCTGGTATTTCCAAGTACTTTCCTCCGGTACTCATCCCCCTTAAAAGCATCAATATAAAATACTCTTGCGAGAAGACAAATGAAAGCCAGCAGGACCGCTAAAAAAGATCCCGCCAGCTTTAATCTGGACTTCCTGTTTAGAGTTCCGCCGCGGCTTGAGAAAACAGAAGCTGTACGGCGTGTTTCCACTTTCTTTTTACGTTTTATCATTTTCCTTGTCAACCATCCTGCTCAGCCCTGAGAGTTCCGCCTGAAGGAGCAGTTCCCCGGCCGCCGCCTCATTTCTGTTGGCGCAGACCGTGATCTGCGTCTTCAGATTCCGCATCTTTTCTTCCTGTGCCGATTCCATATGCTTCATCGTCAAAAAAAACAAGGCGGCCGCAAGGCAGAGAAAGCATGCGGCTGCAAGAAGAACAGCGTCTCTTCTTGCAGCCGCGGCGGCAGCTTTTCTCTCAAGCTGAAGCTTTTTCTTTTTACGTGCAGCAAGCTGTTTTTTTTCTTTTTCCGGGAAAACCTCATCCGCATGTCTTATGGCGTTTCCTTCCAGATAAAAGCCATCGCTCCCCATCCATGCGGCATAAGGTCCTCCATCCCGTTTTACAGCCCCCCTCTTCATTTTCAGCACCCCTTTTCCGATGAAATACTCCCCTCTTTCACCTGCCAGTCTGCTTCCGAATGTCCTTCAAACACTCTCAGCTTTGCGCTCCTTGACCGCGGATTCTCTTCCATCTCCCGAGGAGAAGGAAGGATCGGTTTTCTGCTGATTACCCGTCCTCTGGATTTCTTGCCGCAGATGCATACAGGAAAACCTGGCGGACAGGTACAGGGATTTTCATTTCTTCTGAATGCCGTTTTTACAATTCGGTCCTCCAGCGAATGAAAAGTGATGACGCAAATCCTCCCGCCATCGGCAAGCAACCCGATCATCGCGTCCAGGCTGTCCTCTAAGGCTGACAACTCCCCGTTAAGCTCAATCCTCAGCGCCTGAAACGTCCTCTTGGCCGGATGCCCTCCTGTTTTTTGATTCTTCATCGGAATGGAAGCCTTTATAATCGAGCTTAACTCCCCAGTCGTCTCGATTCGTTTTCGGCTTCTTGCCTTCACAATGTTTCTTGCTATGTTGGCCGCAAACCTCTCTTCGCCATAGTCCCTTATGATGCGAAATAATTCCCCTTCAGAGGCGTCGTTGACCAGATCGGCAGCTGTCCGCGATTCTCTCTGGTCCATGCGCATATCAAGAGGCGCATCTGACATATAGGAAAAACCGCGTTCCGCTGTATCCAGCTGGTACGAAGAAACTCCAAGATCCAGCACAATTCCATCGACTTTCCCGATACCCGCCACCTTCAGAATGTCCGGCATTTCGCTGAAATTACCTCTTACTATGCGCGCGCGCGAGCCATAGCAGGGAAACAGCCGCTCCCCAGCAGCCTGAATTGCAGCTTCATCCCGATCAATCCCTATCAGCATTCCGGCAGGTCCAAGATGCGAAAGAATCTCAGCTGAATGTCCTCCTCCGCCCAATGTTCCGTCTACATAAATACCTCCCGGCCGGATAAGAAGATTCTCGATAGTTTCTTCCAGTAGTACAGAAGTATGATGAAAATCCACTAGGCTCCTTTCCCGTCAGAATCGAATGCCAAGGCTCTTCGCCTTTTCTCGCATTTCTTTCTTTGACTTGAATTTTGCCGCACGTTCCTCTTCCCAGCGCGCCGCGTCCCAGATCACGAAATAATCATCCGATCCGATGATCACAGCCTCCCTTTTTATGCCAGCCTCCTCCCGCATCTCCTGCGGAAGCAGGATCCTCCCCTGCGGGTCCAGGCTGACCTCCTGGGTACTGGATAGAATATAGTTCTTGATATCCATCATATCCGCATCCGTGCTGCTGATTTCGGTGAGAGAAGCAGTGTGTTTTCGAAAAGCAGATTCGGGGTAAACAGAGAGGTTGTCAGAGAATGCGTTTGTGATATAAAGCGCTTCGGTCCCAATCATTTCCCTGTATTTTGAAGGAATAATCAGCCGTCCCTTCCCATCAACCGAATGTCTGAAGGTACCCAGATACATAAGTCATCTCCCACTTTACTGCTTTTTTCCTCCACTTTTTCCCACCTGCTGACATTTTACCCTAATTTCCTGTTTTTTTCAATACTATAGAAAGAAAAAAATCCGACGAATCTGTCGGATTTTAATAACAGCAGCCCGGAAGCAGCTTTTTCTTAACAAACGGGATTTTTCTTTTCTTCTGCAGGCCGCCTCTCCTGAAGGCGCCGCCTGATAATATACGCTGTACCTGAAGCGGCCAGTACAGCCGAAAGCAGCATGGAAACCGGCACCCGGGTATGCGGGAGCAGAAGCTGATCCGTACGCAGCGATTCGATAAAAAACCGCCCAATACCATAACCGGTCAGATAAAGCAGAAATAACTCGCCTTTAAAGCGGACTTTATTCCGAAAGAAAAACAGAAAAATCAGAAGTCCCGTATTCCAAAGGCTTTCGTAGAGAAATGTGGGATGGACCTGAATACAGGAAACGCCCCGGACGGTCAGCAGGTTTTCCCACATCGCTTCGGTGATTTCGTTTTGTCTTACCGCGGAAACCGGAAGCTGCATGGCGAACAGCGAATCCGTATACCCCCCGAAAGCCTCCCGGTTAAAAAAATTTCCCCAGCGTCCCAGAATCTGGCCGATGGGCACGCTCATGGCAATCGTATCGAAGGTCTGGCCCACATCCCACTTCTTATGCCGGGCAAAGAGATATATGGCGCAGACTCCGGCCAGAATTCCGCCGTAAATAGCCAATCCGCCCTGGCGAATATTAAACACCGAAAGCAGGTCATTCTTATAGTGATCCCAGGAGAAAACGACATAATAGATCCGTGCTCCGACAACCCCTGCGGCAATGGTTATCAGAAACATATCCATATAAGCATCCGTATCCTGATGGGTTTCCCTGGCCCGAAGCGTCATCGCAAAAGCCGCCAGCAGCATCCCAAGGGCAATCACAATTCCATAATACGCTATTGAGAAGCCGCCTATACTGATATTCTTTCCGACATGGGACAGATAAATGCCCAGATGCGGAAAATTAATATTATAATCCATATTTAAGCCCCGCTGCGGTCAAACATTAAAACGGAATAATATAACGTCTCCATCCCTGACAACATATTCTTTTCCTTCGATACGGACCAGGCCCTTCTCCCGGGCCGCCGCATAGGAACCGGCTTCCAAAAGTTCCTTATAGTTGATGACTTCCGCCTTGATAAATCCCCTTTCGAAATCCGTGTGGATCTTTCCTGCTGCCTTCGGCGCCTTGCAGCCGATCGGAATCGTCCAGGCCCGGGTTTCATCCTCCCCGGTCGTGAGGAAGCTCATAAGGCCGAGCAGATGGTAGCTGGCCGCTATCAGCTTATCGAGTCCGGATTTCTCAATGCCGAGATCTGCCAGAAACTCCTGCTTCTCATCATCCTCAAGTTCCGCGATCTCCTCCTCAATCCGGGCGGAGATGACAAAGACCTCCGAGCCTTCCTTCCCGGCAATCTCCCTCACGTTTCCGACAAATTCATTTGAAGCACCGTCGTCCGCAAGATCGGAATCCTCTACATTAGCCGCGTAGATCACCGGCTTGTCGGTGATCAAGCTAAGACCTGCCTTGAACCTGGCGTTTTCTTCATCCTCCGGGATGAAGCTGATGGCCTTCCGGCCGTTCTCGAGATGCTGTTTCAGCTCCAGAAGCAGATCGTACTCGCGTTTGGCGTCCTTGCTCGCGCCCGATTTGGCAGTCTTAGCCGTCTTTCCGATTCGTCTCTCCAGAACCTCCAGGTCCGCGAAGATAAGCTCCAGATCAATAGTTTCAATATCCCGGACAGGATCAACGCTGCCCTCGACATGAATGATGTTTTCATTCTCAAAACAGCGGACCACATGTACGATTGCGTCGCACTCGCGGATATTGGCCAGGAACTGGTTGCCGAGACCCTCTCCTCTGGAAGCTCCGCGGACAAGGCCTGCAATATCGACAAATTCAATTACGGCAGGCGTCGTCTTCTTTGAATGAGAAAACTCGGAAAGAAGCTTCAAGCGCTCGTCCGGGACGGGAACGACTCCGACGTTCGGGTCGATCGTGCAGAATGGAAAATTCGCGGAAGCGGCTCCGGCTCTGGTCAAAGAGTTAAACAAAGTGCTTTTCCCGACATTGGGAAGACCTACAATTCCTAATTTCATTTATGATAACATCTCCTTTATTCAGCAGTATTATTTACTATAGCATGAAAATGCTTCATTCTCAACCTCTTTTGAACGGGAACTCCGCGCCTAATAGCGATGTTTCTCCTGCTCTTTCAACTCCCGGAAAATCCCCCTGTAATTGGCGTAGCGGGTTCGGCTGATCCTTCCGGCCTCAACGGCTTCCTTTACCCGGCAGCCCGGCTCGTCAATATGTACGCAGCTGTCAAAACGGCATTTTCCTTCCCAGGAAGCAAATTCCGCATAGTAACGGCGAAGTTCTTCTTTTTCGATGCCCCTGGTCTCCAGCAAGGTGAACCCGGGGGTGTCCATCAGATAAGTCCCTCCCCCGCAGGAGATGAGCTCCGCGTGGCGAGTCGTATTTTTCCCCCGCAGCAGCTTTCTGGAGATCTCCCCCGTTTCCATTCGGACTTTCGATTGAGAAGCGTTTATCAGGCTGGATTTTCCCACCCCCGAAGGACCGGCCAGAAGCGTTGTCTTCCGGTCAAAGAAAGCGGCAAGCTCGCGAAGCCCCTTTCCCTCCTCCACACAGGAAAAGAACAGTTTGTGTCCGCTATGCTGATAGGTGTTCAGCAGCTCCGCCTGCTCCCCTGCCTCTTCGAGGTCTGCTTTATTGAAAAGAATCGCAGAAGGTACATTCTGACGATCCATGGCAATAAGAAAACGGTCCAGAAGCATCAGGCTGGGTTCGGGACTGTGCAGGGCAAAAACTACCAGGGCCTGGTCTACATTTGCCGCAGCCGGTCTGAAAAGCTCGTTTTTCCGAGGCAGGAGTTCTGTTATGCTGCCCTCCCGATCCGTAAGAGAGGTTATCTCAAAGATCACATCGTCTCCGACAAGAGGCTTCTTACCCAGCTTTCTGAAAATGCCTCTGGCCCGGCATTCGAAAATGCCGTCGTCATCTGTATTTACATAATAGAAACCGCCTACGCCCCGTATTATTTTTCCCTGCATAAATCCTCTTTCCTGAAAAGAACCGCCCGCTTGGCGCGGGCGGTCTCCTTCAAAGACAGTGAACTGTATCCATCAGCCTTCTGAATGCTTATTGATTGTAAAGGTAATCACAGTGCCTTTTGCAACATAGGTATTAGCCGCAATGCTCTGCTTCGCAACCTCGCCTTCCGCAACGTTGTCCGAAGGCGCGTATTCAACCTTGACTACGAGACCCTCCCGCTGTGCCGCGGCAACGGATCTGGCTTCTTCAAGTCCGGTATAGGAATTGACCAGAATCTTATCGGATGATTCCGTCTCCGAGGACTCTGAAGAAGAGGAGGTCGTGCCGCTCGACGTCGTGCTGCTGGAGGTCGTGCCGCTCGATGTCGTACTGCTGGAGGTCGTGCTGCTCGATGTCGTGCTGCTGGAGGTCGTCTCGCTGGATGTATTGGCCGGGCCGCTGCTGACGACCAGCGTTATGGTCGCGGAATTCTGCACCCTTTCTCCTTCTGACGGACTCACGGAGATGACAACTCCGGCTGACACAGTCTCGCTGTTGGCTGTCGTAACGGAAATATTGCCGAAGCCTGCTTCGAGCAGCATGTCCTCAGCCGCAGCCCTGGTCATTCCCACAACTGAGGGAACTTCCGTGCCGGCAGGACCGCTCGACAGATAATAGCGAATCGTGCTGTCTGCTTCCACCTCCGTTCCGGCTTCAGGCTCCTGTCTTAAGATTGTTCCCGCCGGATAAAGCTCGGAATGTTCTTCTCCCAGATACTCAAGGCCCAAACCGACCGAATTTGCGGCAGTTCTGGCAACCTCTTCCGTCAGACCGGTAATGGTCGGAACAGGGATCTTATCCGGTTCGGGCGCCTCAGTCGGAACAGGCTCCTCAGACTCCGAAGATGTCTCCTCTGAAGAAGCTTCAGAAACCGAAGACGCTTCAGCGGATTCCACCGCTGCGGATTCCGCCGCCGAAGACTCGGCAGGCGAGGATTCGAGGGATTCAGCAATGGACTGTACAGAGGACGCCGAAGATTCATTTTCCCCGCCGTCGAGCAGGCCCGCTGCCTTGGCGATAAAATAGATCAGGATCGCGATGATGAGCGCGCCGACGACAAAACCGATAACCGTCATGATTTTTTCCAGAATACCGCCTATTCCCTCGTCGTCATCGTCATCATCATCGTAATCATCGTCGTCGTCATAATCGTCTCCCCTGTCCCGGCTCCGCTTGGCCGCGTCCGTAGAGGTAAAAGTGCGCTTTTCTTCTTCCCGCCTGTTTTTATCCGGCGTTTTCGAATCGGCGCTTTCCTCCTCCTTTTCAAGCTCCAGTGAATCACCTGCCTGCGCGTGGTCCGAAAGGGGCGTAAGACTCACGAAATGGCCCTGCGGTTCATTTAACGATTTCTTGAGATCCGATATAACGTCATTCATTGTCTGATAACGCCGCTCAACGCTTTTCTGCGTACACTTGTAAATGATCTGCTCG
>JAILID010000151.1 GCA_024695465.1 Lachnospiraceae bacterium
GGCAAGAGCCAGCAAACGTATAAGTATCGCATTCATCGAATCAGCCTCCTTTATACCGGAGCGTTCTTCTCATTCCGCTCCCGGATGATGAATTTCAGGGAAGTCCCCCTGAAATCAAAGGACTCCCGAATCTTGTTTTCAATATATCGCACATAGGAAAAGTGCATCAGCTTTTTATCGTTGACAAAAATAATGAAGGTGGGCGGCGCCGTCTGCGCCTGGGTAATGTAATAGACCCTGAGCCTCTTCCCCTTGTCCGTTGGCGGAGCGTTGAGCGCCATGGCTTCCGTCAGCAGCTGGTTCAAAAGCCCCGTCGCGATTCTGCGGTTTTGATTTTCCAAAACCAGATCGACCGCGTCGAAAAGCTTCGGCAGACGCTGGCCGCTGACCGCGGAGATAAAAAGGATCTCCGCGTAGGGCATATAGGAGAGGATCTGCCGGACCTTATCGGAGTACTCCCGGACCGTATGGGTATCCTTATCGACCGCGTCCCATTTGTTGACCGCGACTACGATTCCCTTGCCCCGGTCATGGGCAATCCCCGCAATCTTGGCGTCCTGCTCGGCGATTCCTTCCACCGCGTCGATGACGACGACCACAACGTCCGCGCGCTCGACGGCCGTCACGGTCCGGATGATGCTGTAGCGCTCGATCTCCTCTTTGATCCTGCTCTTTCGCCGAAGACCGGCCGTGTCAATCAGGATATATTCCTTTCCGTTCCTCCGGATCGGAGTGTCGATGGCGTCCCGGGTCGTTCCGGCTATGTCCGAAACGATCAGGCGGCTCTCGCCCAGCAGTTTATTGATAATAGAAGATTTTCCGACGTTCGGACGTCCGACAATCGCCACCCGGGGCCGGGAATCTTCCTCCCGATCCGCTTCGGTCACCTCGAAATAGCGGGTAATCTCATCCAGCATATCCCCGAGTCCCTGACGGTTCGCCGCGGATATGGGCAGCGGATCTCCCAGTCCCAGAGCGTAAAATTCATAGATATCCGCCTGATGCTTATGAAAATCATCGATCTTGTTGACCGCCAGGACCACCGGTTTTTTGGAGCGGCGCAGCATGTCCGCCACTTTCGAATCCGCATCCACCAATCCGTCCTTGGCGTCGACCAGAAACAGGATGACGTCCGCCGTATCGATTGCGATCCCGGCCTGCTCCCGCATCTGCTTAAGAAGGATGTCGTTTGATTCAGGTTCAATTCCGCCCGTGTCGATCAGGGTGAAATCATATCCGCCCCAATTCGTTTCCGCGTAGATGCGGTCCCGGGTCACTCCCGGCGTATCCTTCACGATCGATATATTCTCGCCGGCCAGGACGTTGAAAAGGGTGGACTTTCCGACGTTCGGCCTTCCTACAATTGCCAGTATGGGTTTGCTCATAACCTGCTCCTTGTCTTTGTATGTTTTCCGTCGCTCAATCAGCGCCCTTAAGTCTCGTAAAGCTGCCGCTCTCCCCGCGCCCGTCCGGGCAGGCCCGTAAGCGCCCTTACCAGATCCTCCCCGCCCGGCCAGACGGAAAGAATCGGCAGGCCCAGCGCGCTCTCCGCCTCCTCCACGGTCTTATCGTCAAGAAAAACCTGCTCCCCCTGCCGAAGCATATTGACCGGGATCAATATTTCCTCCCCGAGGACTTCCTTTACGTCTCCATCTCCGACCCTCTCTTTTAACTGGGCGATGAGATCTCCGCCGGTAATAAGGCCGGATACGGTGATAAGCGGGCCGAAAAAGTCGTTCCGTATGGAAAAGACCTCCGCCTCAAGCCCCGGAAAAGTCTCTTCCGCCTCCCGGCATAAAAGCCTTATATACGGTTCAACCAGCTTCCCGCAGATAACCGTCACTTTTCTGCCACGGTCTTTCACCTGCCCGAGAAACTTCCGCTCCCGGGAACAAAGCCGCGTTTCCGGCGCGTCTTCCTGATCCGACAATTCCCGAAGCGCCCTCCTCGTCTCGTCCACAAGAAGCCTCACCATGCCTACGCCGTTTTCGAGCTGCTGGTAACCGTCGTAGCGCTCTTCCTCCGGAAGCTCCCGCCCCGCCAGAATATACCACTCATCCGAAGCCTGGATAAAATTCGGAAACTCGGGACTGACTCCATCCTCCCGGAAACGCCGCTGCCAGCTCTCAATCTGATCGATCACCTCCCCGGCGCTTTCGGGATCGAAGGGCCGAAGCCTGGCGAGATGCTCCCGGTAGCGGGTCAGGCCCACCGGCACGACGGAAACGCTCTTCATGGCCGGCCGCAAAGCCCCCAGATCCCGAATCGTCCGATCCAGCTCCCTGCCGTCGTTGATCCCCCGGCAGAGGACGATCTGGCCGTTCATCTCGATCCCGGCCTCCACAAAGCGCTGCAGCTTCGGATACAGCTCTCCCGCTTTCCGGTTGCCCAGCATCATGCGGCGAAGAGACGGATTCGTCGTATGGACCGAGATGTTGATTGGTTCCATGCGCATACGAATCACGCGTTCAATATCCCGGTCGCTCATATTGGTCAGCGTCACGTAATTGCCCTGAAGAAAGGAGAGCCTGGAATCGTCGTCCTTAAAATAAAGGGTCTCCCTCATGCCTGGCGGCATCTGGTCAATAAAGCAGAAAATGCAGTGATTGCTGCAGCTTTTATAATCATCCATGAGCGGGTTTTCAAACTCCACTCCGAAATCCTCGTCCTCATCGCGGTCGATCTCGAGAAGGGTTTCCTCCCCGTTTTCCTCCCGCAGCAGGATCTCCAGATGAAGCTCTTCCATCAGGAAGCTGTAGTCGAAGACGTCCTCCGCCTCCTGCCCGTTAATGGTAAGGATCGCCATTCCCGGCTTAACGCCCATCTCCTCGGCGATCCCTCCGGGGACAACCTTTTTTATCCTGTGCCCGCTGCTGCCCATAATGCCTCCTTACGTCTGTTTGGCCTCTATAGGAAACGAAAGTGCATTTTCCCGTTTCCCGCGCCGGATTCCCTCCCCGCTTTACGCGGCCGGGTTCTCAGGTGAATCCGTGCGCATCCTCCCGGAGCTTTTATAGCAAACGGTAAAATATTTGTTGTTTGCTATAATACCAATTTTAAAAGGATTTGTAAACCACCTCGTTTTTCTTCTTCTGGTTGTTTCCCTCCTGAAAATGTGCTATAACGTAGTAAGGATAGCTTCGCAGACAGCGCAGGCAGCGCATGACCGCCGCCTTACGGCTTCGCGAAAGCTCCTTAGGAAGTCTTCTTCCTGTCCTCGCCAACCTTCTATGAGTCCTAATTTGGAGGAAATGAATGCCAGCAAATACAACCGAAAAAATTCCTGTACCAGTAGCGCCTCTTAAAATCATCTATCTGAACGGCAGCGAAGAGATGGCCGAATCCGTGAATCAGTATATCATTAAGAAGAGACGGGATCTATCCCGGAAAAACAGAAGTCTGGAAACACATCCCGGATTTCTGGAAGGCTCTTATCTCGTCAACACCCATTATTCCCGATTCGGTACCGGCGAAGGAAGCGTCCGCCTCAATGAATCCATCCGCGGTTCCGATCTCTTTGTGATCGGAGACGTCACCAATTACACAGTCACTTTCAAGGTCTGCGGACATGAAAACCACATGTCCCCGGACAATTACTTCCAGGATATCAAGAGGGTCATCTCCGCTGTCAGCGGCAAGGCCCATCGTATTTCCGTCGTCCTCCCCTTCCTCTATGAAAGCCGCCAGCACCGCAGGACTTCCCGTGAATCCTTAGACTGCGCCATGGCCCTCCGGGAGCTGGCCGACTACGGCGTCTCCAACATCATCACCTTTGACGCCCACGACCCCAGAGTCATGGACGCCATTCCCCTCATCAGCTTTGACAACTTTATGCCTACCTACCAGTTCTTAAAAGCCCTGTTAAAAGCGGTTCCGGACATCAAGTTCGACAAGGGACACTTCATGGTCATCAGCCCCGACGAGGGAGCCATCGACAGGGCCGTCTACTTCGCCAACATCCTCGGCGCGGATATGGGCACCTTCTATAAAAGAAGGGATTACTCCAGAGTCGTTGACGGAAAGAATCCCATCGTCGCCCACGAATTTCTGGGCGATACGGTTGCAGGCAAAGACTGTGTCGTCATCGACGATATGATCGCCTCCGGCGGCTCCATGGTGGATGTCTGCCGCCAGATCAAGGAGCGGGGCGCCCGCAGAGTCTTCATCTGCACGACATTCGGCCTTTTCACCGAAGGCTTCAGCAAATTTGACGACTTCTACGAAAAAGGCTATTTTGACAAGCTGATCACCACCAACCTCACCTATCTGCCTCCCGAGCTCCTCGAAAAGCCATACTTTACCTGCGCCAACATGCACAAGTATCTGGCGAACATCATCGACACATTAAACTATGACAAGTCCATCTCGACAATCAAGAGCACGACTTCGAAGATTTCGAAGACTCTGGACCGGATGAAGGCGGGTCCCGACCCGGACGAGCTCTAAAAAGACTTCAGGCTTCTTAAACGGAGCTTTGCAGCAGAAAGACAAAGGGCATGGCCTCTGCGGCCATGCCCTTCTTTTCGTTCTGATCAATCTTCTTCGTTGGAAGCCACCTTGTCGGCGCGTTCTTTGATCTGTTTCTCCTGTACGTCTGACGGAGCCTGCTCGTACCTTACGAACTCGTAAGAAAAGTCGCCCTGACCGCCGGTCATCGAGCGAAGCACGGTGCTGTAGCCGTAAAGCTCCATCTCCGGAATGTCCGCCTCGATGATCGTATTGCCTTTGTGATCCGGATTCATGCCCAGGACTCGTCCGCGTCTCTTGTTGAGATCGCCCATGACGTCTCCGGTATACTTATCGCGGACCTTGACCTTCAGGTTGACGATCGGCTCAAGAAGAACCGGACCGGCCTTCATGAAGCCATCCTTGAAGGCGAGATGCGTTGCGGTCTTGAAGGCCTGCTCGGAGGAATCGACCGGATGATAGGAACCGTCATAAAGGGTAGCTTTCACGCCGACGACCGGATAGGCCGCCAGGGGGCCCTTCTGGACGCATTCGTTAAGGCCCTTCTCAACCGCCGGATAATAGTTCTTCGGAACCGCTCCGCCGACGACCTCGATCGCGAACTCATAAGGTTTGGTCTGGTCTCCGCTCGGCTCGAAACGCATCTTGACATGACCGTACTGGCCGTGTCCGCCGGACTGTTTCTTGTGCTTGCCCTCGACGTCAGACTTTTTGTTGATGGTCTCGCGGAAGGCGACCTTGGGCTCGGAGAGCTCGATATCCACCTTATAGCGATCCTTCAGCTTGCTCTTGATAATCTCCAGCTGCTGATCGCCGATGCCCTTCAGCAGGGTCTGGCGGTTCGCCGCGTCGTTTACATAGACAAAGCTCTGATCCTCCGCCGCCAGCTTGGCCAGCGAGGAAGCGATCTTATCCTCCTCACCCTTCTTGACGGCCTTATACCTTTTCACCGTGTAGGGCCTGGAGATAACCGTCTTCGGATAGGAGATGGGGCTGGCCTTGGAGGAAAGCGAATCGCCCGTCGAGACGTCTCCGAGCTTGGCGAGGGCGCCGATATCGCCCGCGAAAAGCTCCGAAACTTCCTGGGCCTTGTTGCCGACCATGACATAGAGCTTGCCGAGGCGCTCTTCATTTTCCTTCTGGACGTCGTAAAGCGTGTCGTCCGACTTGATCACGCCGGAGCATACCTTGATGAAATTGTACTTGCCGATGAAGGGATCCGCGATCGTCTTCCAGACATAAGCGGTCTTCGCTTTCTGGAAATCATAGTTCGCTTCAAAAATCTCATTCGTCTTCTGCGCGATCCCGCTGCATTTTCTCTGAGTCGGATTCGGGAAGATCTCGACGATATCATCCAGCAGGTTGGCTACGCCCTGCAGATTGATCGGAGCGCCCATGCTGACCGGAATGATGGAGCAGTCGCGGATATTCGTCGCGAGCGCGGCCGCGATCTCCTTGTCAGAGAACTCCTCGCCGGAGAAATAACGCTCCATAAATTCCTCGGAAGTCTCCGCCACCGATTCGAGAAGGGACTCCCGATAGGTTTCAAGATAGGAAGTCAGGTATTCCGGAACCGGGC
>JAILID010000168.1 GCA_024695465.1 Lachnospiraceae bacterium
CCTGCACTTCATTTTCCGTGAATCCCGTATAGGGCGCGAGCTGGCGGGGGGACATCATCGAATACTCCGTGAACATATTAAGGGCGGAGTGCTGCCCGTATTTCTTGATGGGCAGGATGCCGGTCATGTAGGCGAGGGAAATGTACCGATTATCCTTCAGCAGGTCCCGCAGGTAATCCAGATATTCTGTCTGGCCGGGTTTGTCGTTCGGGAGCGCCCTGAAAACCGCGTCCCATTCATCTATGATGACAACCGCCTGCTTCCCGACCGCTGAATAGACATCATAAAGCGTCTGGATCAGATCGTTATTGTCCAGAAAATCAATACCAGGATATTTTCGCTTAAAATCTCTGATTACCAGCTTCTGTATATTGCTGAGCGCATCGCTTACGGAGAGCCCTGCCTTAAAGAACCTTGTCATAACGAGATAGATAACGTCGAATTTTCCGAGGTTTTCATCCCACCCGGATAATTGGGCCAGCTTTCGCCCCTCGAACAGGCTGCGGCTGTCGGCCTCCCTGTCATAGTACGCGCAGATCATATCCGCGGCCATTGTCTTGCCGAATCGTCGGGGACGGGAGACACAGACATACTTCTGCCTGGTTTTTACGACCGAGTTCAGGTATCCAAGCATTTCTGTCTTATCGATAAAGATTTCAGAGTTTACGGCTTCTTCAAAAGCGGCTTTTCCCGGATTTAAATACGTTCCCATTTAGAGGCTCTCCTTTTGTTAGCGTTGTCCCTGTCTGTCATTATACCTGTTTTCCGGCCGCTTATCAAGAAAACGGCGGTTAACGGCGGGGGATTCTGCGGTAAAGGGGCTGAAGGACATAGAACAAAGCTTTTCTTTTGCCGGGGACAAGACAGAGCCTTATTTTTTAAAGATGTTCTCCATCCTGTCCGCTATCTCGGATGGACTTTCCCTGCATCCGTTGATCAGCCATAATAGGAACACATTATAGATTCCGCCCGCCAGGAAGAAGGATTTGTATTCATCATACTCGTCTTCGTGGATTTCAAGGAATACCCGGTCAAACTGTTCCTTGACAATATAGATCAGTCCGGCCTTATAAAGCGACAGACAGGTGTCCTTATGCTGCTCCATATGCGTAAAAAGCTTGATGAAGTATTCCCTGCTGCTGTTATTTTTATAGCTGATCCTGGAATCGGCAAGAAATGAAGCTGTTATGGAGCCGACCCATTTTTTCAGAATGTCCTCTTTGCTCTCGAAATTGCGGTAAAAGGACATCCTTGTTACACCGGCTTTTTTACATATTTCCGTAATGGAGACGGCTCCGTAATCCTTTGTCTTCATCAAGAGCAGGAGAGCTTCTTCAATATAGTCTCCGACGAGCGCTTCGCGTTTGGGTTTCATGATACAATCACCGTTTGTTTGTCACATTTTGATGCCGGCCGCTTGATTGAGATGAGGTTTTATGTTACATATGTATCATAAGAGTATCAGTCTGCGTCTGGGAAAGCAAGAGGTTGTTATGAAGAAAATGTTGAAAATGATCGGAATGGGTCTTTTAGTTCTCACGGTTCTTGCAGCTGTCATATTGACTTATCTTTCAAAGCGTCCTGCGGTGTCCGGGGACTATATAAGCAGGATAAAGACCGGCGGAAGTATCGAAGCGAAGTATCTTGCGATGGGACCTTATGAAGTTTCCTATTGGGAGCAAAATGTTTTGCAGGATTTCAGGAAATATGAGGTTTACTATCCTTCAGATATCGGAAGCGGCAGCGCCCAGTACCCGGCGGTCATTTTTTCGAACGGTACGGGCGTAAAAGCTTCCAAGTATCCTGCGCTGCTGAGGCACCTGGCTTCCTGGGGATTCATTGTCATGGCGACAGAAGAGGAAAACTCCTGGAACGGTTTATCATCCGAGCTTTGTCTTCGAACCATCATTATGCTTAACGAAACGAAAGAAATAGAAGGGTGGGTGGATAATCCCTTCTATGGACATGTCGATCTGGATCATGTCGGTGTTTCCGGTCATTCGCAGGGCGGCGTGGGTGTCATCAATGCTTCCACGGAAAACAAGCATGCGGGCATGATCAAAGCAATTTATGCCGCAAGCCCCACCAATATGACCCTGGCAGCGGGACTTCAGTGGGATTACGATCCGGGTCTTATTTCCGCTCCGATTTTTCTTGTCTCGGGTACCGGCAGCGCGGATGAAAATCTTGTCGTATCGGGCCGGCAGTTGAACGATATCTATGATGCGGTTCCGGATACCGTGACGAAGGTTCTGGCCCGCAGATCGAACGCCGACCATCCGGATATGTTAACCTTTGCCGACGGCTATATGACGGCGTGGTTTATGTGGCAGCTTCAGGGCGATGAGGATGCGGCGGAGGCGTTTACAGGTGAAGCGGCAGAGCTTACCTCAAACGCTTTGTATCAGGATCAGAGGATTCGCGTCAAATGAAAATCGGTTGCCCAGGCGCGCTTTTACGGCTTCAGGAGGCCGCTTTGAAGTAAGGCGGCGGGAACTCTCGGCAATTTGACCTATTGTTTTAAATGGAGAAGGTGTTATAATGAGGAAAGCGGCGCAGAAAAGGGCCCTGAGCAGCGTCCGGAGATCGAAATGCATTTCATTTTACGGATGCGGGAAGAGAGTCTTGGGGATGCCGCAAAAAGGAGGAGAAGAAAATGAAAATCTATAAAAGCTTATGTATCGCAGCGGCCTTTCTGCTGATGGCCGCCGGCTGCGCGCAGCAAAAGGACGTCCCGGAGAATAGCAGCAGCCCGGAAGCGTCTTTCGAAAGCTCCGCGGAAACAGCTCTTTCCGGAGATGAAAATGAAAAGATCAGCGATGAGACGGCCCTTTTGGCCATCGAAAACTACTGCCGCAAAATGAATCCGGACTTGACGGAAGGCGAGGATGCGGGTAAGAACGCGGTGTCCTGGGAGATTGAATCGAGCGGCGAAGAAGAGATCGTGGTCTTGTATCATTCCTATACGTCGGCGCTCGTCCGCTATTACATAGACCGGGTTTCCGGGGAGACCTATGTGACGGAGTTTGTGTCCGGAATCACGCCGGAAGAGGAGCGTACGGATGAAAGCTTTAATGTGAGGGACTATATTCCGGCCGAAGAGGGCTGAACCGGCGGGACTTTATGGGCGCGCGGGGAAAGCCGGCGGCAGGGAGGTTTGGATATGGCAGAAAATGAAAACAGCAGGAGGCTCGCCGAATTTATTCAAAAGAGCCCGACTTCTTATCATCTGGCGGAGGAGACCCGCCGGCGGCTTCAGGCGGCCGGTTACGAGCAGCTGCTCGAATCTTCCGCCTGGAAGCTGAAGGCCGGAGGAAAATATTATGTCCTTCGGAACGCTTCCGCCATCGCCGCTTTCCGGATTCCGGAGACGGCGGCGGGGTTTATGATCATGGCGAGCCATGCGGATTCGCCGGTCCTGAAGCTCAAGGAGAACCCGGAGATCCGGGAGCATGATTGCACCCGCCTGAATGTGGAGGTCTATGGCGGGGCCCTCTTAGCCCCCTGGTTTGACCGGCCGCTTTCCGCGGCAGGCCGGATATTCGTGAGGGAGGAGGGGCAGATCGCCTGCCGTCTGGTGGACCTGGACCGGGATCTGCTGGTGATTCCCTCCCTCGCGATCCATATGAACCGGCAGGCCAATGACGGATTCAAGCTGAATCCGCAGAAGGATCTGCTGCCCCTGCTGGGCCCCGGAGACTGCCCTTCCATCCTGCAGCTCGTGACGGAGAAGTGCAGGCAGGATCAACCGGAGACGGCCTTCCGGCCGGAGGATATTCTGGGATCCGATCTCTATATATACTGCCGTGAACGGCCCTTCTTCTGGGGGCCGGGAAATGAATACCTTTCTTCGCCCCGGCTTGACGACGCGGCCTGCGCTTTCTCCTCGCTGGAGGGCTTCCTGCGCGCGGAAAAAGCTTCCGCGGGAGATCACATCCCGGTCCATATCGTTTTTGACAATGAGGAGGTGGGCTCTTCCACGAAACAGGGAGCCGCCTCGACGTTTCTCAAGGATACGCTGCGCCGCATCTCCGCCTGTCTCGGCTGCGGGGAGACGGAGCATCTCCAGCTGCTGGCGGAGAGCTTTATGCTCTCCGGCGACAACGCGCATGCAATGCATCCGAATTACCCGGAGAAATGCGATCCGGTCAACAGGGTCAGGATGGGGAAAGGGGTCGTCATCAAGTACAGCGCCAACCAGAAGTACACGACGGACGCCATGTCCGCAGCCGTCGTCCGGCTGCTGGCGGAGCGGGCCGGCATATCTTTGCAGGTCTTCAGCAACCGCTCGGATATCCCGGGCGGCTCTACCCTCGGCAATCTTTCCGGGAATCAGGCGGCAATCCCGACTGCGGATATCGGGATCGCGCAGCTAGCGATGCATTCCCCCTGCGAGTGTATCGGCTGCGCGGATGTGGACGACATGATCGCCCTCGCGGAGACCTTCTTTCAGGCTTCGCTGCGGGAGGCTGCTTATGGGAGATACAGGATTTAGGGCGTCCAAAAAGGTATAGGGGGTCCGCATTTGATTCGGAAGATTCGATGGAATAGCGGATAAGGGAGCGGATGGGATAACCCGTCCGCCCTTTTTTTGATAAAGGCCGCGGGAGCGCAGAGTGCTCCTGCGAGTCTTATTGATATGGCGCGGCAGTCCGGATATTCCGCTTTGGAATAGCAGGGCGAAAGAATAGAATGACTTCGCACGCCGATTCCTCTTGTGCGGGGGTTTTGTCCATAATAAAATAGAATCGACACTGCGTTTCCTTCCGCGCCTCCGGGAAGACCTGCCCCGGGGCTTAAGGATTGGGGAACATGGCACGTTCGATGATGAGGAGATTGCTTTGAAATATGTCGGAAAACGAATCCTGCAATTGCTGCCGATTCTTCTGGCCATCACATTCCTTTCTTTTGGGATGATGCGCATAGCGGGAAGCGATGTCGTGGAGCAGAAGATGCTGAATACCGGAGCCGCGGCGTCGGATGAGGTGATTGAAAAGGCGAGAAGGGAGCTGGGCCTTGATAAACCCTTTCTTGTGCAGTACTTTGTGTGGCTGGGGAGGCTCCTTAAGGGCGATATGGGGACCAGTTATGTCTCGGGCAAAAAGGTGTTTGAATTATTCGTGTCCAGGCTTCCGGCAACCCTGCTTCTTACCGCGGTTTCGATCCTCCTTACGATCGCGGTTTCGATACCGCTGGGGATCGTCTCGGCGGTTTTCCGGGATACGGCCCTGGATTATATCATCCGCTTCTTCAGCTTCATCGGAAACAGCATGCCCAACTTTTTCGTGTCGCTGGTCCTTATGTATGTGCTGGCCATCAGGCTCAGGCTTTTTCCGGTTATCTCAAGAGAACCCGGCTTAAAAAGCGTGACCATGCCGGCCGTCACCCTGGCTATCGCCATGAGCGCGAAGTATCTTCGGCAGGTGAGGGCCGCGATCCTGGAAGAACTCGGAAAGGACTACGTTGACGGGGCCAGGGCCCGGGGCGTACATTTTTTGGTTATCCTGTGGTTCAGTGTTATGAGGTCTTCGCTGCTGACGATCATCACGCTGCTGGCGCTTTCCATCGGGAGCCTCCTGGGCGGAACGGCCATCGTGGAATCGATCTTTATGTGGGACGGGGTCGGAAAGCTGGCGGTGGACGCCATTCATATGAGGGACTACCCGATGATCCAGGCCTATGTGATGTGGATGGCGATTATCTACGTGACGGTTAATCTGATAACGGATCTTTGCTACCAGCTGCTCGATCCCAGGATCCGTCTCAGCGGGGGAGAGAGATGAGCCGCGTGGGGGCTAAAAGGGCCAGGGTTCAGGGAATGAAAAAGGATTATCTGAAAATAAGGCTGTTTCTCTTTTCCGCCCTGGCAGTCCTTCTCATCCTGGGGGCTCTCTTTTCAGAACAGATCTGTCCCTGTGATCCCTATGGCCAGGATCTTGCCAAGGCGCTTCAGGCTCCGAATCCAGGCCATCTGATGGGAACCGACGCCTATGGGAGGGACATGCTTTCGAGAGTGATTGCCGGCTCTAAGGTCAGCATTTTATCGACCCTGTCTTTGGTCGCGTTTATTGCTGTTTTCGGGACGGCGGCGGGAGTCTTCTGCGGCTATGTCGAAGGCCTGCCGGATTCCGTGCTTATGAGGATCTCGGATCTGTGCCTGGCCTTTCCGGGACTGGTTTTTGCGCTGGCCGTCGCCGCGATCTTAGGGGGCGGGGTCTTAAACGCCGCCATTGCCCTGGCGGCGATCAGCTGGCCGAAATACGCGAGGCTGGCCAGAAGCCGGACGCTCGAGATGAAAGGCCGGAGCTTTATAGAGGCTGCGTTCCTGTCCGGGGATACGGATCTGCAGCTGATGACAAGACATATCCTGCCCAATATCGCGGGGCCGATCCTGGTGACAGCCATGCTGGATATCGGGACCATGATGATGGAACTGGCGGGGCTTTCCTTTCTGGGTCTGGGCGCACAGCCTCCGACGGCAGAATGGGGAAGCATGATGAGCAGCGGCAGAAGCATGCTGCAGACCTACCCCTGGGTCGTGTTGTCTCCGGGCCTGGCTGTCTTTGCCACAGTCGCGGTCTTCAACCTGCTCGGCGATACGGTGAGGGATTATCTGGATCCCGGGCAATAAAGAAAAGAGGTTAATATCATGAAAAAGAACAGGATTCAAAATGCTATCATACACAGGCTGCCTGCGGTCTTGGCGGCTGCCTTCCTTGCGTCCGCCGCTCTTTCGGGCTGCGGCAGCGCCCCGCCGCGGACGGACGGCAGCCAGGCAATCCATGCGGAGAGCTCTGCTGATTCGCAAAAAGAAGGGGCGGAGGACCTATCTTCGGGCGAAAAGAAGAGCCTTGTATTCGGAGACACCACCTTCAACGCGGAAAACGAGGAATCCAATATCGACCCCCACAGCGCCTACTGCGGCTGGGCCTGCATCCGCTACGGGGTGGGCGAGACCCTGTTTAAGTTCAGCGACGGCATGGAGCTTGAACCCTGGATCGCCTCCGGATACAAAAACATCGATCCCCTGACCTGGGAGATCAGCATCAAAGACGGCGTGACTTTCTCAAACGGAAAGGCCGTCGACGCGGAGGCGGTCAAGGCCTGCATTGAGGACCTGGCGGCGGTTCATGAAAGGGCGGCCGGCGACCTTATGATCGATGAGATCCTTGCGGACGGACAGCTGCTCACCATAAGGACAAAAGAGGAAAAGCCGACGCTTATCAATTACCTTTGCGACCCTTATGGCTGCATTATCGATGTGGAAGCCGGGAATGAGAACGGGATCGTAACCGGAACCGGACCCTTTATCGCGAAGGAGCTTGTGACAGACGATCACATAAAGCTTGTAAAGAATAAAAGCTACTGGAACGGGGAACCCAAAATCGATGAGATAACGGTCCTCACGATTTCCGACGGCGATACCCTGGCGTTTTCGCTTCAGAACGGCGATATCGACGCGGCTTACGGCATGGCCTACGCGAGCTATCCGATCTTTGAAAATGATGACTATACGTTCTCCAGCAGCCCCACCAGCCGGGCTTTCTTCTGCCAGATGAATTTCCGGTCGCCGATCATGCAGGATGAGGCGGTGAGGAAGGCGATTGCCCTCGGAATCGACAAGCAGGGCTTTGTGGATACGCTGCTTCGGGGCTATGGCTACGTGGGGACCGGGGCTTTTCCGGACAGCTTCAGCTATGGCGGACAGAAGCTGGAGACGGAAGGCTACGATCCGGAAGAGGCGAAAGCGGAGCTTGAGGAAGCCGGCTGGATTGACAGGGACGGAGACGGGATCCGGGAAAAGGACGGACAGGCCCTGAGCATCCGCTGGATCAGCTATCCGAGCCGGCAGGAGCTGCCGCTTCTGGCCGAGTACGCCCATTCGACGCTCAAGGAGATCGGCATCGACGTCCAGCTCACGATAAGCGCGGATCATAACGCCATCGTATCCGAGCCGGAGGGCTGGGATCTATACGCGGCGGCTTTTGTGACCTGCGGCACCGGGGATCCGGCCTACTTCTTCACGACCCATTGCCTCAAGGATTCCGTCAAGAACAGGGGCGCGTATTATGATGAGGAGCTGGAGGAACTGGCCGCGGAGCTGAACAGGACTTTCGATCCGGAGAAGCGTTCGCAGCTGGCCATTCAGATGCAGGAGGAGATCCTTGATGATAACGCGTTTATCTTCTGCTCCTTCCTCAGAATGAGCATGATCAGCAAGGCGAATGTGACGGGACTTAGCGCCCATACCTGTGATTACTATGAACTGACCGCGGATCTGGATATCAGCTGAAAGCGGAGCGAATATGCGGCAATGATGGATAAACCTTTATTGGAAAATGAAAAACTCCTGACCTGCTCTTCCGTTGAAGTGTCATTCAGCGGGAGGGCGGTCGTAAAGGATATAAGTCTTGCCCTGCATGAGGGGGAGATCCTGGGCCTGGTCGGCGAATCGGGAAGCGGGAAGAGTACCCTGATCCGAGCCGCCATGGGGCTTCTCCGCCCGGGAGGCCGGGTCACGAAAGGAGAGATCCTTTATCAGGGGAAGAACATTCCGGAGCTTCCGGAAAGAGAACTCCGAAAGCTCCGGGGAGAGGAGATCGGCATGATCTTCCAGGACGCCGGCGCCTCCTTAAGTCCGATCCGCACGATCGGCTCGCAGATCACAGAGAGCATGAGGGCGCACCGGCGGATCAGCCGGGAAGAGGCAAAGGATCGCTCCCTCGAACTTTTTTTAAAGCTGGGCTTTCAGGAGCCTGAAAAAATCTGGCGCAGTTACCCTTTCGAACTGTCCGGCGGCATGAAGCAGAGGGCGGGCATCGCCATAGCGATGCTTTTAAAACCCCGGATCCTTCTGGCTGACGAGCCTACCAGCGCGCTGGATGCCGTCATTCGGAAGCAGACGGCGGAGGAAATGCTGCGGGTGAGGGAGCTTTTCGGGACATCCATCATCCTCGTGACCCACGATATCGGTGCCGCGGCCAAAATGGCGGATACGATGGCCGTTTTAAAAGAAGGGAGGCTGATGGAATACGGTCCGGCGGAAAAAGTGCTGTCCGATCCGGAAAATGAATACACCAGACAGCTGATTGCCGCCGTTCCGAGGCTCTGGAGGGCGTGATGAGAAAAGCGTTAATCAAGGCGGAATCCCTGAGCAAAGTATTCGCTGGGAAAAACAAAGGAGAAACCCGGGCGCTTTACGACGTGAGCTTCGAGCTCTATGAGGGGGAGACGCTTGGGATCGTGGGGGAGTCGGGCAGCGGAAAGAGTACATTGGCAAAGCTGGTCTGCGGGCTTATGCCCCCGTCTTCCGGGAGCGTATGGGTTGGCCGGACGAATGTGGGGAAGGCCGGGAGAAAAGAGAGATTGGAGCTTTACGCCCGCATGCAGATGGTTTTTCAGGATTCGAAGGGCTCTTTCGACTCGCGGAGAACCTTGGGCGACGGGATCGGTGAGAGCCTGCGGAACCGGAAGCTTCCGAAAGAAGAGATCCGGCGCCGGGTGGAGGAGCTCCTTACTGACTGCGGGCTTTCCGGGGAATTCGCGGACCGCTATCCCCGGGAGGTGAGCGGAGGAGAGTGCCAGAGGGCTGCCATCGCCAGGGCTCTGGCGATAAAGCCGGAGATCCTGATCCTTGACGAGGCCACCAGCGCTCTCGACGTCACGGTCCAGGCGCAGATCATCGGACTGCTGAAAAGGCTGAGGGAGGAGAGAGGACTCTCCATCCTCTTTATCTGCCACAATATCGCCCTGGTGCAGCAGTTCTGTGACCGGGTGCTGGTTCTGAAGGAGGGCCGGGTGCTGGAATCCGGGATGACGGATGAACTGCTCTCAAGCCCCCAGAATCCCTACACCAGGGCCCTGATCGAGGCGGTTTTTTAGGTGGGCCGGCTGCGGCCAAAGCAAGTTAATGGCCGTAAACGTATTTGAGGGCTGTATTATTCGCGGAAAGTCTGCTAGAATAGGAAAGATTGCGGGCAGGCTTATAAGAACCCTGCGGAAACAGCCCGAACGGCATGAGCGTGCCGGATACGAATAATGAAAGGTGCATGAAAGAAATACATGAGTGAAATAAGCTATTTTCCGTTTGAACTGCAGCCGGAAAATGTCAAGGAAAAAGTCAGCAGTTACTGGACCCGGCGGGCGGAGGGCTTCTACAGGCAGAGGCAGGACGAGGTTTCAAGCGGCAAGGCAGCCTGCTGGCTTCATGAACTCGAGGGCATGCTTCCGAAAAAAGAAGGGCTTCATATACTGGACGCCGGCTGCGGAGCCGGCTTCTTTGAAGTGATCCTGGGCCGGGCCGGGCATCGTGTCGTCGGAATCGATCTTACCGAAGAGATGATCGTAAAGGCTGAGGAGATGCTTCAGGGCAGCGGCCTGGATCCGGAAAAGGCAGAGGTCCATGTTATGGACGCCGAGAAGACGTCTTTTGCGGACCGGAGTTTTGACGCAGTGATTACGAGGAATCTTACCTGGACGCTGCCGCATCCCGCCCTGGCTTACGCCGAATGGTTCCGGGTGCTTAAACCCGGGGGCGTGCTTCTCAATTTCGACGCCGAATACGCGAAGGGAGCGCACAACCTGAAAAGCCCCCTGAACCGCGCCCACAGAGACATCAGCGACGAGCTGAAAGAAGAGTGCCACGAGATCTACCACATGCTGACAGTCAGCGCGCTGAAAAGACCTGAGTGGGACGTCAAGGCGCTTTACGATGCAGGATTTTTGGATGTCGTGTGCGATCCCGGCTTTGGGGAGCGGATCTTCCGGGAAGAGGACGCGTTTTATATCCCGGACAAGATGTTTTCCATCCGGGCTGTCAGGCCGGAGGAATAGGGAGATGCTGGAGATCAGGCAGCTTAAATTTTTTGCGGTCGCCGCCGGCTGCAGTTCCTTCAGTGAAGCCGCGGGGGTCCTTTTTACCAGCCAGTCCAACGTCAGCAAGGTGATTGCCGCGCTGGAGGAGCAGCTCGGATATGCGCTCTTCCAGAGGGAGAGCAGCGGAATCCTGCTCACGAGCAAAGGGCGCCTTTTCTACCAGAAGATTCAGGCGGTTCTGGAAGGGCTGGAAGAACTGGAGGGAAGCTCGGCGGATAAGCGGGACAACCTGCTTCGGATCTCGACTAACCCGAGCTCCTGGTTTGCCCGCCGTTTCTCTTCCTTTTACGATCTGCATGAAGAGGAGAACATCAGCTACAATATCCATACGGATTCCACTTTTGCCATCGTGCAGAGGATCCGGAAGATGGAGGACGACCTCGGTTTCGTCTATGTCTTTCCGGACGACCATCCCAGGCTGGAGTATGAGCTGAGGCGTTACCAGCTGCGATTCGAGCAGCTGGCGGAAACGGACGGGATGCTGTATTTTTCCGCCAGCGACGCCCCGGCGGAGGACTTTGCCGGGAATCGGGAGCTTACGGATTATAAGCTGATCCAGGCGGAGCATGATGATTATATAAGGCGGAAAGATTGGCTGCTTTCCCCGGACGGGCGGCCCGTGGGGGAGCTTCCGGTCGCCATCACGACCAACAGCGATTACATTATGAACATCATGCTGAAGAAACCCCGTATTGCCAATATCAGCGCGGGAGGCTTCGCGGCAGGCCGGGAAGGAGCCGCAGCCGGGATT
>JAILID010000022.1 GCA_024695465.1 Lachnospiraceae bacterium
TCGCTTGCAAAAATCTCGTGCTTTTCGCGCTGCTTCGCATCGCCCGCACTCGATTTTTGTTAGCGTCTCTCATGCCCAGCCGCCGGCTCGCATAAATGCGGCCGTCGTCTGTCCATGGAGACAGGGCGATATCATAAAAAAGACTGCCATTTTTTGTGGCAGTCTTTTTCATTATGCGCTATAATATCTTTGATACGGTTCGGCTCCCTGGGCGCGCGGGACGGCCGGCAATCAAATACGGGAAAGGTGGAAAACGCATGACAAAAAAGAAATACAGGAAGATCAAAACGCTTATAAAGTGGCTGCTGGGAATCGCTTCGGCCGTTACCGCCGCCGAATTTGTCGTGGCGTACCGGATCTTCCGGCAATCCTTCCGCCGCAAGGAGGACATCTATGCGGATGACGCTCCGGCCGACAGGGATTATACCACGGAAAAGTACCAGCGCCGCTATATGGAAGGCCTTCTGTGGAACCAGGAGATCAGGGGAAAGGAAATCACGATCAGCGCGGAGGACGGGACGGTACTCTACGGCATGTATTACCCGGCGGACGACGCGAAGCGGACGATCCTGCTCGCCCACGGCTATCACAGCACCTGGCAGAAAGATTTCTCGGAGATCGTCCGTTACTATCACGAGCACGGCGCGAACCTGCTCATGATCGAGCAGCGTTCCCACCGGCGGAGCGGGGGCGTCTACATCCAGATGGGCGTCCGGGAAAGCGAGGATATCGTGAAGTGGGCGGAATACCTGAATGAGACCTATGGGGATCAGCTTCCCCTGTATTTTCACGGGATGTCGATGGGGGCCGCCACGGTTCTCATGTCCCAGGGCCAGCTGCTTCCGGGCAATATGACCGGCATAATCGCCGATTGCGGCTACACGTCCCCGGAAGAGATCGTAAAGTCGGTGGCAAGGCACGGCTTCCATCTGCCGGAGCTGCCGGCGGAAGTCATGGTGGCCGCGGTCAGGCTCTATACCCGCTGGTTCGCAAAATACGACCTGGCGGAAAAAGAGATCCCCAAGATCCTGTCGCATGCTAAGATCCCTGTCCTCTTCATTCACGGCACGGGCGATACTTTTGTGCCGACCGAAATGACGGTCAGGAATTTTACAGCCGCTGCCTGTCCGAAGTCCCTGCTCCTGGTGGACCATGCGCCCCATGCCATGAGCTGGTTTTTCGATACGGAGCGATACATGAAGGCGCTGGAAGATTTTTTCAGGGAAAATGAAAATCCGGCAGAAGTTTAAGGAGGAAAGGCTATGTTTACTGGAAACAAGATATGGATTGCGTCTAATGAAAAAAGATTGTATCTGATGCCCCGGATGGCGAACCGCCACGGAATTGTCTCCGGCGCGACCGGAACCGGCAAGACGATTACCTTAAAAGTCCTTGCGGAGTCTTTCTCCGAAGCCGGGGTTCCGGTGTTTGTTTCCGACGTCAAGGGCGATCTGTCCGGTATGGGGGCGCCCGGCAAAGATTCCGAGGATATGCAGAAGAGAATCGAGAAATTCGGCCTGGCGGAAGAAGGCTTTGAATACCGCGCGTTCCCGACCCGCTACTGGGACGTATACGGCGAGAAGGGACTTCCGGTCAGGGCGACGGTGATGGAGATGGGCCCGCTTCTCATTTCCCGGATTCTCGGACTCAATGAAACCCAGGAAGGGGTCATGAGCATCATCTTCCGGGTGGCGGACGACGAGGGCATGCTCCTTCTTGACTTCAAGGATCTCCGCGCCATGGTCCAGTATGTCGGGGAGAACGCCAAAAATTACCGGATGAAGTACGGGAATATCTCCGCCTCCAGCATCGGGGCGATCCAGCGGGGGCTGCTCCGCCTGGAAGACCAGGGAGCCGAGCTCTTCTTCGGCGAGCCCTCCCTCGACATCTATGACTGGATGACCGGCGACGCGGAGGGACGCGGCTATATCAACGTCATGAACTGCGAGAAGCTCTTCCTCAACCCGACGCTTTACGGGGCTTTCATGCTCTTTATGCTTTCCGAGATCTACGAGACCCTTCCCGAGGTCGGCGATCTCGATAAGCCCAAGATGGCCCTCTTCTTTGACGAAGCCCACCTGATCTTCAAGGACGCCTCCAAAGAACTGATGGACAAGGTTGAGCAGGTGATCCGTCTCATCCGTTCCAAGGGCGTGGGCGTCTTCTTCATCACCCAGAACCCCACCGATATTCCGGAGACGGTTCTCGGACAGCTGGGCAACCGGATTCAGCACGCCCTCCGCGCCTATTCGGTGAAGGAGCTTCGGGGCGTGAAGACTGCGGCGGAAACCTTCCGGGTGAATCCGGAGATTGATGCGGTCAAGGCCATCCAGGAGCTGGGAACGGGTGAAGCGCTGGTCCAGTTCCTGGACGAGAAGGGAATCCCGCTCATGGTGGAAAGGGCGAATATCCTTCCGCCGCAAAGCCTTATGGGGCCGCTGCCGCCGGCAGATATGATGAACATCATCGCCTCGGACGATATGTGCGACAAGTATCTCGATCCGGTGGACCGGGAATCGGCCTATGAGATCCTGAACGCGACGGCTTTGGAAGCCGCGGCCGCGGAGGAAGAGAGGCTGGCGTCGATCGCCGCGGAGAAGGCCCAGAGGGCGGCTGACAAGGAAGCCGCCGAGCTGGCGAAGGCTGAGGCGGCGAAGAAGCGCGAAGAAGAGCAGCTGGCGCTGGCCAAGGCCAGGCTCGAGGCCCAGAAAAAGCGGGAAGAGGAACGCGCGGCGGCAGCCGCGGCGAAAGCGGAAGCGGCGGCCAAACGGGAGGAAGAGCGCGCGGCGGCGGCCAAGCTGAAGGCTGAGATCGCGGAGCGCAAGGAGAAAGAACGCCAGGAGAAGGAAGAGAAGAAGGAGAAGGAGAAGACCGCCAAGATGCTTCAGAGCATCGCGGTTTCCGGCGCCCGCTCCTTTACGACCACTATGGCCAGTTCCTTCGCGAGAGGAATCCTGGGTTCCCTTAAGAAGTAAGGAGGAAGCATGGCAGACAGCAACAGAGTGACCCATCTGGGCGTCATTATGGACGGCAACCGCCGCTGGGCCAGGCAGCACATGCTGTCTTCCGTCATGCGGGGGCATGAGAAGGGGATGGACACCTTTATGGACATCTGCACCTGGTGCCAGGATGAGGGGATTCCCTACCTTTCGGTCTACGCCTTTTCCACGGAGAACTGGGAGCGGAGCCGGGAGGAGGTGTCGGCCCTCTTCAAGCTCATGGAGAGCTTCTTTACCAAAGAGATCGGCACCTGCTTAAGCCGGGATATCCGGGTCCGGGTCGTGGGGGACCTCTCAAGGCTTGACCCGGAATCCAGGGAGACGGTGAGGAAGGCGGAGGAGATGACGGCGCATTGCCGGAACCTGACCGTGTTCATCGCCCTTTCCTACGGGGGCCGGGACGAGATCGTCCGGGCGGTTCGGAGATATGCGGAGGATCTGCTCTCGGAGAAGGAAAATCTTTCGGAGCTGACGGAGGACAAGCTGGCTTCCTATCTGGATACAGCCGGCTTTCCTGATATCGATCTTGTGATCCGGACCGGAGGCAACCGGCGGCTTTCCAATTTCTTCCCCTGGCAGACGACCTATTCGGAGATCTGGTTTACGGATACCCTCTGGCCTGATTTCTCCAGGGAGGAACTGAGGGAGATATTGGACTATTACAGACAGATCAAGATCAATAAGGGAAAATAAATGAAAAACGAAGCGTTTGCGCAATTCTATAAGGAGAGCTTTGAACGCCTGACGAAGGCAGCGGAATCATACAACCGGGAGATACAAGCGGATGTAAGTCCGCTGCTTTCTCCTTTCCGGGAGGATTTCGCGGATCTCAATTCGGGGGGAAAGCTGCTGCGGGGCACGCTGGTCAATCTGGGATACCGGATCGCCTGCCGCCTGCGGGGAAAGGAGACGGAGGTTTCCTATTCCGACGGTCTGGCCCTGGCCTTCGAGCTCTTTCAGACCGGCGTCCTCATCCATGACGACGTCATCGACAAGGCGGACACCCGGCGGGGGAAGCCGACGGCCAACCGCAGGTATGAGGCCAGGCTCCGGGACAGGGGGATCGCTTCAGAAGAAGAGCGGCTTCACGCCGGGATCTCGGCGGCGGTCTGCCTGGGGGATTTCGGCCTCTACCTGGCGAACCGGAAGATCGTATCCGATTACGCGTCGGACCTTCATTTTCCAAAGCTCATGGCGTATTTTGACGACGTCATTCTGGACACGATCCGGGGAGAGCTGCTGGATGTGGTCCTGCCCTATGAGCTGCAGTCCCCGGCCTTCGGGGAGGCGGAGAAGCGGCGGCTGAGGGAGCAAAACGTCATGGAGATTTACCGCCTGAAGACCGCCCGTTATTCCATCGTGGGCCCGCTGCATCTCGGCATGATCCTGGGCGGAGCGGAGCAAAAGGAGATGGAGGAGCTGGACTCCTTCGCGGAGAATCTCGGGATCGCGTTCCAGATCAAGGACGATATCCTTGGAATCTTTGCCGACGCCGGGATTCTGGGGAAGGACGTGGGATCGGATATAGCGGAGAAGAAGCAGACGATCCTGTCTTACTATGTGGAAAATGAAAGGCCGGACTATGCCGGGGCCCTCATGGAGCATTACGGGAAGGCTGACGTGACGGAAGAGACCGTGGCCTTTGTGCAGTCGGTTTTCAGGGAGTCCGGCGCTCTCAGGTACGCGGAAGACAGGATGGAAGAGCTGTTCTTAAAGGCGGAGGAAAGGCTTGGGCGCATGGATGGCCTGGCCGGGGAAGACCGGGAAGCTCTCCTGGGGCTGACCGCCTATCTGAGAGATCGGAGAAAGTAGGGAAAAGATATGCTTATTCGCGAATGCGTAGAGAAAATGAAGCAGGCGGCAGCGCCGGAAATGGCCGCGTCGGAAGGGCGCGTGAGAAATGAAGCCCTGCGCGGCATTGCTTCCGCCTTAAGGCGGGAGGCGGAAACGGTTTTTGCCGCCAACGCCAGGGATCTGGAGGCCTTCGACGCGGCCGGCGGCGCCCCGGCGCTGAGAAAGAGGCTTTTGTTCAACAAAGCGAAGCTGGGGGACTGCGTCGCAGGCCTTTTGCAGCTGGCGGAGCTGCCGGATCCGCTGGGCCGGGTCACGTTGGAGCGGGAACTCGATGAAGGGCTCCTTTTAAGCCGGATCAGCTGTCCGATCGGGGTCATCGGGGTCATCTTCGAGGCCAGGCCCGATGCACTGGTCCAGATTTCCTCCCTTTGTTTAAAGAGCGGCAACTGCGCGGTCCTAAAGGGCGGGAAGGAGACAGCCAACACGAACCGGGCTCTTTTCGAAGTCATCTATGAGGCGGCCCTGGCGGCCGGGCTGCCGGAAGGCTGTCTGGCCCTGGCGGAGCAGCACAGCGAGATCGACGAGCTCCTTACCTGCGACCGTGAGGTGGATCTCATCATTCCGCGGGGCTCCAACGCCTTTGTCCGCTACATCATGGACCACACGAGGATTCCGGTCATGGGCCACGCGGACGGAATCTGCCATATTTATGTCGATAAAGATGCGGACCAGGACAAGGCGATCCGGGTCATCCTTGACGCGAAGACCCAGTACACCGCGGCCTGCAATGCGGTCGAGACCGTTCTTACGGATCGGGCAATCGCCGGGGAGTTCCTGCCGAAGCTGAAGGCGGCCTTTGACGGAGCCGGGGTTAAGATGCGGGGAACCGCTGAGGTATCCGCCATCGTCCCCTGCGAGGTCATGGGGGAGGAGGATTTTGCGGCGGAGTACCTGGATCTCATCGCTTCCGTGAAGCTGCTGGACGGCGTGGAGGAGGCGGTCCGGCACATCAAT
>JAILID010000099.1 GCA_024695465.1 Lachnospiraceae bacterium
GTACCGGCCGGCGGACCTCACGATCGAGGAGGAGGCGGAAACGGGCAAGACCATCCGCTGCAAGTATTTTGAGACGGCCATCCTGACGGTGGAAGGAAACGAAGGAAAGATCCTCCACATCACGGACGACAGCTTCAGAGCTCTCGTCTGCATCCGGGGCGAAGGCACCCTGACAGACGAAAACAAAACGTATCCCGTCAAAGCCGGCGACAGCTTCTTCATCCCCGCCGCGGACAACCGGATCACCCTGAAGGGAAACATGACCGTCGCGGTAACGGGCGTGTAAATTGGAACAAAAGGAACCGTCCCTACCGTACCAAGAATGGGACGAAAGGGTCGTTTGGCTGTTTTACGTTGAGGCAGTATCTAACTTTTGCAGATTTGCTCGATAAAGGATTGCTTTTCTTTTGTGAGAAATAATCAGAAATTCGTTAACCTGTTCTAGGTGCTTTTTGATCATGTACTTACTCAGTTTACTTATGCTTTCAAGTTCCTTCATTGAAAGGCTTTCTGTTTCACACACAGATACCTGGATCAAAACAAACAACAGCTTTTTCGTATGGTCTTCATAATCCATAAAATGCAGAATTTTCTGATAATGCAATATGATCTCATTCTTTTCTTTCAAATAAGTCAGAACCTGTTCACAAGCCTCCCGGATAAACCGAAGAAATTGAACGACAAACAATGTAAGATCGCCAAAATTCCTGCTGTCATTTGTTGTTTTAAAAATCGAGTAGTATTGTGATCTATGGCTTTTAATGACGTACGATAACCGGAGAGAGACCAGATAATGAATCTTCTCGATGGAAAGATAGTAACTACTGATAAACCGTGACATCCTGCCATTTCCATTATAAAAAGGATGGATATAACCAAACAGATAATGAAAGGCCGCAATCCTGATCAAGGGGTCATAGTCTGTGTTGTTCAAAAAGGACAATGCTTGCTCCATAGACTGATTCAAGGCGCTCTCAGGGAATATTCCTTCATGGACGGTTGTGCCTGATTTGACGATGATTACAGGGCCTTTTCTGAAAAACAGACCATCGGGGATGTCCTTTGGATCATCTTTTTCAATTTCTTCCAAAATAAAACTGTCATAGAGAGCCCTGACATCCTGACAGGCTGTCATCGGTATTTCTTCGTTATGCATTATCAGGTCATATTTCCGGATCATACCATCAAATCGCTTTCCCTTTTGACCATTTTGAATTACCAGCATTTCATCGCTTATTTCCTTACGTGTGCTATGTATATTTTCCATTTCATTTGTCTGGTGAATTTCCTCAATTACAGCCTGCCGGAGGAATTGGTTTAAGGCTACAGGAGGAAGCTTGCCTGATACCAACCATATTTTCTGGTTGATACTCCTTATTTCCTGCAACTCATGCAGCAACTCATCACAATAGACAATGAACGCGGGATGTTCTCCGATCCTGAAATTTAAAGAAATTGAAGAAATGCAATTATACAGTTCTTCTGCCTGCTTTCTGGCGGACGCCTTATCATTCAGAATAAAGTATTCCTTTAACATGCCTGTATATTTCTTCATCCTAACCTCCAAACAACAAAAACAAAACTATTTTTGAAAATCTATTAGATATAATAACATCATATAATCAAAAAATAAACAATTTTTTACTATAAAGGCATAAATATCTTTGCTATATATAAAAAATCGAAAGAAATAATCATTTAAATCCTCATACCGGTGCGGCACTGGCATAAAAGGGAATGGACACGGGAGCAGCAGAATTACTTGTCTTCTGGTAAACTATGCATATGGCATATGTAGTTGATTCCCGTATTCTTTCAGCAAATCAAGGCAGTCAATCACTTTGATTCGCATTTTAACGGGAAGTATATATAAAAGGAAAGAACGGCAAAGGACACTGGATTTCCCAAAAACGTTGGTATCAGGCGATTGCAGCAAGAAAACGGGGAACCGCGACTAAAAAACAGGAGGAGTTGTTGAAAAATGGACACTGGCCTGCTCCGTAACAATTACACTTATTACGAGGGATTCGAAGGAGAAGATGAAGTCGTTTTCACTCTTGTATCGAATCCGGAAACATCAATTCATCTGTGGATCGGATATCTGGATGACATCTTAGGTGATCCGCCGCTCAATGGTTCAGAGTGGACCGGATTAACACGAGACTATCATCAGACGGAAGGAGCGTTTTCTTCGGAAGGAGAAAGCGTAACGGTCGATTCTGCTGAATATCTTACAGATCTGCAGCAGTACGCCGGCCGGGTGTTTGATGAGCCAGAGACCGCAGAAGTATTTCAACTCATAATGACTTTTCTTAAATACGCAGTAGAAGAGAAATCCCTTATAAAGCTTCAGGTGAATTGAAAAAAAGACGACGCTGGTCAGCCACAGGTCAATTGCGGCTGATCAGCTTTTATTATGAAGGGATTTCTGATTTCTGGCCTGATATGAATATATAATAAGGAGGATTTTATCATGCCGGAGCAAAAAATGGGAAATTGGGGACCATCCATTTTATTCCGTTTTGGCAACGGGCGTGTAAAGTGGAACAAAAGGAACCGTCCCCTTTGTTCCGGTGAGAAAAGTGGAACAAAAGGAACCGTCCCTTTTGTTCCGTTTGACAGGAGGGGGCGGGTAGTGTATGATGACGTTACATTGAAAAGTTTGGGAGGTTTTTGCATGAAACAGAAGTTAGTATGCTTTGTTGCATTGATTCTTTGTCTCACGCTGGGGGTTACGGCTGCCATGGCAGACGGAGCCTGCGGGCTGGGAGACGCGGTGGTCGCCAGCTGGGACGGCGAGGCGGCGCCGCAGGTAGCGGTGCGGACCGGGACGGAAGACGCCGCGGTTTCCGGCGTGCAGGAAGTGAGTCCTGCCGCGACTGGGAACGATACGACCAAGGACTTTGTGACCCGGATGTATCGCGTGGTCCTGGGCCGCGAGCCGGATCCCATCGGCCTGGCCGGCTGGACCGACGACCTGAACTCAGGCCGGCTGACGGCGGCGGACCTGGTGCTGGGCTTCGTGTTCTCGGATGAGTACCAGAAGAGCGGCAAGAGCAACGCCCAGATCGTAACCGACCTGTACCATGCCATGATGGACCGCGATCCGGATGAAACGGGCTTCAACGGCTGGAAGAAGGCGCTGGATGTGGGCATGACCCCCCGCAGCATCTGCGCGGGCTTCGTCGGCAGCCAGGAATTCCTCGCCCTCGCGAAAAAGTACGGCATCACCGCGGGTGATGTGGCTATCAACGCCGCGCGGGACGTGAACTTTGAGCTCACCTACTTCGTGTACCGCCTCTACCAGAACTGCCTGGGCCGCACGCCTGACGTCGGCGGCCTGGAATACTGGTGCGAGGATCTCCTGTTCGACGGCACCGGCAGCGACGTTGCCTACGGGTTCATCTTCAGCGACGAATATTACAACAGCCACAAGGATAACGGCGATTACATCGCCATGCTCTACAACACCATCCTCGGCCGCCAGATGGATCCGATCGGATACGAAGGCTGGAAGAACATGCTGGACTTCACCAGCACCCGCGAGAAGGTCCTGAACGGATTCCTCTTCAGCCCCGAGTTCAACGCGCAGTGCGCCACGGCCGGGATCTACATCGGCGATCCGGTCTTCGAGCCGGATACGGAGCATGCCTGGAGGAACAACGTCACCCTCCTGACCCTGGTCAACAACGTCCGGGAGCAGCAGGGCAAGCCGAAGCTCCACCTCCGCGAGGACCTGTGGGCGGACGTGGCCATGATCCGCACCAGCGAGATCATCGCCCGCTTCGACCATACCCGTCCCGACGGCCGCAGCTTTGCCACGGCCTACACGGATGCCGGCATCCCCTACTCCTACGCGGGAGAGAACATCGCCTACGGCTATAACAACGCCCAGAGCGTCTTTGCCGCCTGGATGAATTCCGCCGGTCACCGCGCCAACATCCTGGACGAAGGCTTCCGGGACTTCGCCACCGGCTACATCCATACCACCCAGTCCACCTACTGGGCCCAGGCCTTCATGACCGTAAAGAACCTCAAGTAACAGACGCAATCCAAACATAACGGGATCCCCGGCAAAAAACCGGGGATCCTGTTTTCGCTCTTTGGGACATCGGGGACACTCTATCTGGTACAAAAAGAACCGTCCCCGGCGTACCAAAGGAAGTGTCCCGGGCGTACCAAAAGTTGTATGGGGCGGGGCATATCATTTTTAATCTTTTGTAACACATGG
>JAILID010000071.1 GCA_024695465.1 Lachnospiraceae bacterium
ATCACAGAAGCGGTCGAGGAAGCCGCCCCGGCGGAAAAATTCAGCTTCAAAAAGTTGGCGGATAGTATTGTGAATCGTTTTTCCAAAAAGGAAGCTGCTGTAGAAGAAGCGTTAGAAAAAGCGGTGGATCCGATAGAAGCAGCCGTGGACGCAATGGATGAAGCGGTCGAGGAAGCCGTTGCCCCGGTGGAAGCAGCCTCGGAAGAGATCACAGAAACAGTAGAGGAAGCGGTCGAGGAAGCCGCCCCGGTGGAGGAAGCCTCGGAAGAGATCACGGAAGCAGTAGAGGAAGCGATCGAAGAAGCCGCCCCGGTGGAGGAAGCCTCGGAAGAGATCACGGAAGCAGTAGAGGAAGCGATCGAAGAAGCCGCCGCCCCGGTGGAGGAAGCCTCGGAAGAGATCACAGAAGCTGTAGAGGAGGTGGTCGAGAAAGACACCGCCCCGTTGGAAGCAGCTTCGGAAGAGATCACAGAAGCAGCAGTAGAGGAAGCGGTCGAGGAAGCCGCCCCGGCGGAAGCAGCCGCGGAAGAGAGCGCTGAGACGGCGGCCGAGGGCGTCGAGAAAGCAGCGGCACCGCTTGAAGCCCCAGAAGAGAAATTCAGCTTCAAGAAGCTTGCGGAAGACTTTGTAAAAAAGTTCTCACATCATTCAGCTGAATCCGATACGCCGGAAGAAGCCGATGAAAACAGTGAAGAGGCTTGCGCTGAAAAAGAAACGGAAGAAGGTTCTTCGGAGCTTTCTGAAGAGAAAGTGGAGGCAGCCTCAGAGCAGGCGGATTCTGAAGAGGTGAAGGAGGAGCCATCCTCCGAAATGTTTCGAGACGGAAGCGGGGAAAAAACGCTTTTGGAAATCCCGTCTCTGGAGCCTCAAGGGGAAGCTGATGAAGGAGACGGCTCCGGATCCCAGGAAGAGCCAGAAGCAGCCGAAGAAGAGGAAATCGAGGAAGAACCTGCAGTGACGGAGAATTCCGGGGAAAATCCGGGATTTGTTCAGAAGCTGGAAAAATACGGCGCTTTTCTTGGCAGTGAGAGCGAACTCGGAATCATCGCCGCAGAATACAATTCTGACGCGGAGAAAAAAAAGTGCAGCGCGAACGTCTTTCTGAATGACGTCAGAGACGGGTATGAAAAGATCCAGCGCGTCATCATGAGATCCATCGCAAAGAGGGACTGCACGACGAGGGAATATCTGGCAGATGTCAAAAAGTGCTCGGCGGATTCTCTGGAGTTCGGGTTCGAACATCTTCTCGGAAAGGGCTATCTTCGCAAATATACGCTGATCCCGGGCGGGGAATATTTCACCGCGTCTCCAAAGCTTGTAAAGGCCATGACCCTCAAAGAGGGCTCTGAATTTGTCGGAATCAAGAAGCGTCAGGCAGAAAAATTTGAAAATGAAAACCTGACGGCTCCTCAGGCGGCGGCAAGAATTGCATTTATCAAGCTTTACAGCGAGAGCGCGAAAAGACTCACGGCGAAAGGAAGCGGCAAAATCGCGGAGAAAGTTGAGTTCGGCAGGGCTTCATTTGCCTCCTTCGTGCAGTCCGCAGACGGCTTAAAGGATGCGGAACTCTTATTTGGGGCATTCTGGACGGACGGCGGAGAATGCGAGGAAATGCTTAAGACCCTCAAGGACTATATGGCCGAGTGCGGTCCGGCTTCGCGGATTACGGTCGCGGGGAAAGACCGGGATAAGGCGATTGCCTTGATTAACGCCCTGAAAGAAACGGTAGATTTCTCGGATACAAAGATTTTCGCTTACAATTTCTCGACCGGGGAATACATGGACTACGCAAGAGTTTCCCGGGACTGAATATTGGGGCTTTATGGAAGAATCAAAAGTGGACATGCCGCGGCCGGCGCCGCGGCGTGTCCTTCTTTTTTCGCGGAATCACGGATATTCGTTGAAAAAAAGATATTGCTTTAGTATAATATAGACATGCTTTTATCACAAAAAAAGGAGATGTATTCATATGAAATGGGAAAACTTTTCTAAACTGAATGCCTATGCCCGGCTCGGATCTCTTGCGCCGGTAGACGTCAAGGCCGTTATGAGCGGTGAAAGCGGAGCGGAACGCGTCAGGTCTTATAAGGCTCCGATGGCTGAAGGAATGGTTTACAGCTATGCGGCAAAGGCTGTGGACGAAGACGTCCTTGCGGCTCTTCAGGCCTTGGCGGATGAAGCGGAACTTACCGATAAGTACGCCGCCCTTTATAACGGCGAGGTCATTAATACCGGCGAGAAGAGACTCGTCCTCCATCAGCTCTGCCGGGGGCAGCTGGGTGAAGATGTCGTCGCGGACGGGGTCAACAAGAGGGAATTTTATCTGGCCCAGCAGAAGCGCGCCGCGGAATTTGCGGACAAGATCCACGAAGGCGGGATCGTCAATGAAGCCGGCGAGAAGTTCACCACAGTCGTTCAGATCGGCATCGGCGGCAGCGACTTAGGCCCCCGCGCCCTCTATCTGGCGTTGGAGAGCTGGGCGAAGGCCAACAACACGCTCCTTATGGATGCTCATTTCATCAGCAACGTTGATCCCGACGACGCTTCGGCGGTATTGGCCGGAATCGACGTTGCCCACTCCATCTTCGTCCTGGTTTCCAAGTCCGGCACGACGCTGGAGACGCTTACAAATGAATCCTTCGTCAAGAACGCCATCAAGGCGGCCGGACTCGATCCTTCGAAGCATATGATCGCGGTCACCTCGGACGCCTCCCCGCTGGCGAATAATCCGGATTATCTCGATTCCTTCTACATGGACGACTATATCGGCGGCCGCTATTCAGCCACCTCCATGGTCGGCGGCGCGATCCTCTCGCTTGCTTTCGGCCCGGATGTCTTCGCGCGCATCCTCGACGGAGCCGCTAAGGAGGACGCCCTCGCGAAGAATCCGGACATCAGGGAAAATGCAGCCCTTCTCGACGCCCTGATCGGCGTTTATGAGCGCAATTTCCTGGGCTATGGAATGACAGCCGTGCTTCCTTACTCCCAGGCCCTTTCCCGTTTCCCGGCCCATCTCCAGCAGCTGGATATGGAATCGAACGGCAAGTCCGTCAACCGCTTCGGCGAGCCGATTGACTATGTGACCGGACCGGTCATCTTCGGCGAGCCCGGCACGAACGGACAGCACTCCTTCTACCAGCTTCTGCACCAGGGGACGAATATTATCCCGCTTCAGTTTATCGGATTCAGGCAGAACCAGATGGACAATGACGTGCTGATCCAGGGGACGACCAGCCAGCAGAAGCTTTCCGCGAACGTAGCGGCCCAGATCGTCGCTTTTGCCTGCGGACGGGAAAATGAAAACCGCAACAAATTCTTCGCAGGCGGCCGTCCGTCTTCGATCATTGTAGCGGACAAGCTTACTCCCGAGATCCTTGGAGCCCTGCTCGCCCATTTCGAGAACAAGGTTATGTTCCAGGGCTTTGTGTGGAACGTCAACAGCTTCGACCAGGAAGGCGTACAGCTGGGCAAGATTCTTGCCAAGGCGGTTCTCGCGCAGGAAACAGAAGGCGCGCTGACCGAATACAGCAAGCTTCTTGGCATTTTCTAAAATCCTTCAGATCAATGAAAGTCCGGGTACACCGCAGTGTATTCGGGCTTTTCGTTTTGATTGAAATCATAACCCTGATGTAGTATAATGGAGCAATGGAAAAAAAGAGGGGGATAAAGAGATGGCTATGACCACTGTTTCCATAGAAAAACTTCAGGATTGTCTCGGAAAAGAACAAGAAGAGTATGATCTTGCCAGGATCGTGAATCCTTATACTTGCTGTGAACTTTCGCTGGACGGTGAGAAAACGGCAGCGCATGATACCTGCTATCACATTTGGGGGCACAGCCATCGCTGCAATAACTGTTTTTCGAAAAGAGCCTGTGTCCGGGGAGAAGTCCTGTATAAGACCGAGGTGATGGGTGATAAGTGCTATGAGATCAAGTCTTCACCCTACAGGGTAGTCGAGGAAAACGGCGAGGAAAAGAATCTGGTTATTGAATCGATTCGGATCAGTGATCTTAAAAAGGAGAATATCCAAATGCCTCTTAATAATGAGCTTCTTAGGGCTTCAGCGGAATACCTGTTTGATGAAGTTAGCACCGGGATCATTCACCTCGATGAAAATGGGAAAGTTCTGTACGCCAACAAACAGGCTGTCCGGATGATCCTCAGGGGAGGCGAGCAGCATATCGCCAAACTGGAAAGTGAACTGCGCAACTGGCTGGAGGGAAGGAAGGACGGTGAAGAGAAGCCCCTGAAATTCGTCCAGCGTTATGAATACAACCATAAGGATTATTTTTTTGATGTACAGCTGCTTCCTTATGTAAATGATGGGAAGGATGAACTGTTTATCGTCCTCCATGAGGACACGCACGGTTTCAGCAGCCGAATCGCGGACGCCCAGAACCGGGATAAACTGACCGGGATTTACAATGAGGAAGGTTTTTATCGGACCATGCGGCGGATCCTTACGGATCATCCGAGCCGGAAATATGTACATTTCCGGATGAGAGTGAAGAATTTCGCTCTGGTCAACAGTCTCTACGGGGTTCGGGTCGGAGACGCGCTTCTTGTCAGGCTTGCGGACCTTTTCAGAAATATGACGGCCGGAAACGGCTGCGCCTGCCGTTTTTACAGCGCGGATTTCGGAGTTCTGATCGAGAAGGAGTTCTTCGATCCGGACAGCCTGGATTTCGAGCTTTCAAAGATTAAACAGGATACGGACAGTACGACCTTCGGACTGCTCTTTCAGATGGGAATCTGCCGGATCGAAGACAATGCATTGAGGCCGGAGGTGATCTGCGACCAGGCCGAAATGGCTATCCGTTACGCGAAGGATACGGGCGGCCAGATGTCTTCGATGGTCTACTCGGATGAACTGTCCGCTAAGGAGCTGACGGACGCCCAGCTGGTGTCGCGTTTTGAACAGGCTCTCCAGAATGACGAGTTTCATATATTCCTTCAGCCTCAGACCGATGCGGAAGGCCGCGTAAAAGGCGCGGAGGCTTTGGCCCGCTGGATCCGTCCGGAAGAAGGCATTGTTCCGCCGGATATGTTCGTGCCGAAACTTGAGGAGAACGGGATGATCTACCAGATGGACTGCATCATATGGGAGAAGGCGGCCAGGCAGCTTGCGAAGTGGAAGAATACGCCTTTTAAGGATGTGGTTATCTCCGTAAACGTATCCCCGGTAGACATAAGGAAGCTTGACATCGCGGACTTCTTCCAGAAGCTGGTTGAAAAATACGATGTGAATCCTGCCATGCTGAACATCGAGATCACGGAAACCGCCATGGTTGACAATCCCAGGAATCTTTTCGGGATCGTCGACAGGCTGCATCAGCAGGGCTTTAAGGTTGAGATCGACGATTTCGGAAGCGGTTATTCTTCTCTCAATATGCTTAAGGACCTGAATGCGGACGTTCTCAAAATAGACCGGGAATTCCTGGCGAAGACCACCCAGGAGAGAAAGGTTAAAACCATTTTATCTTCCATCATCAATATGGCCTACGAGCTGAATATGGATGTGATCCATGAGGGGGTTGAGACGCAGGAGATGGTGGATATGCTTTCCGACATGGGCTGCCGCATGTTCCAGGGTTTTTATTTTTCAAAGCCGCTTCCGGTGGACTCTTTTGAAGAGAAATATGAATCCGTGATGGAAGAGGCGGAAAAAATGAAGGAAGATGATGTGTCAAGAAAAAATGCTTGACAGCAAGCGGCCTTTTGTGTATAGTAGCATTCATGGAAAAAATATACAGACAGACCCTGCTCTTCGATTTCTACGGCGAGCTTCTGACAGAGCGGCAGAGAACTCTCTTCGAGGAAGTCGTTTTTGACGACTGTTCTCTGGGTGAAGTGGCTGAAAGGCACGGCGTGAGCCGCCAGAGCGTTCACGACATGGTGCGGCGCGTAACGAGGGCTCTTGAGGAATATGAGGAGAAGCTGGGACTTGTCAATAAATTTTTGGATTTGAAGAAAAAGGTAAGCAGGATCAAGGAACTGTCGGAGGATGAACGGATCCGGCAGCTTGCCGATGAGATAATGGAGGAACTTTAGAGAATGGCATTTGAAAGCCTCACCGAAAAACTGACAAATGTATTCAAGAAGCTCCGCGCGAAAGGAAGGCTCACCGAGAAGGATGTGCGGGAGGCGATGAAGGAAGTCAAGATGGCCCTTCTGGAAGCCGATGTCAACTTCAAAGTGGTTAAGAACTTCACGAAATCGGTAGAAGAAGCCGCTATCGGCGAAGACGTCATGAACGGATTGAATCCGGGCCAGATGGTCATCAAGATCGTCAATGACAAGCTTGTCGAACTCATGGGTTCCGAGACGACGGAGATTCCCCTTAAGCAGGGCGGCATGACGGTCATCATGATGGCGGGACTCCAGGGCGCGGGCAAGACGACGACTGCCGCCAAGCTGGCCGGGAAGTTCAAGACCCGGGGGAAGCGCCCGCTTCTGGTCGCCGCGGACGTCTACCGCCCGGCGGCAATCAAACAGCTGGAAGTCAACGGACAGAAACAAGGCGTTCCCGTCTTTTCGATGGGAGACCAGAAGAGCCCGGTGGACATTGCCAGGGCCGCGGTTGCCCATGCGAAGGAGAACGGCCTGAATACAGTCCTCATCGATACCGCCGGCCGTCTGCAGATCGATGAGGCCATGATGGAAGAGCTGCAGAAGATCAAGGAGGCGGTTGCCGTTGATTTTACCGTATTGGTCGTAGACGCCATGACCGGCCAGGAAGCCGTAAATGTAGCGAAGTCCTTTACCGACAAAGTCGGCATCGACGGCGTGATCCTGACCAAGTGCGACGGCGATACCAGAGGCGGCGCGGCTTTGTCCATCAAGGCGGTCACCGGCAAGCCGATACTCTATATCGGCATGGGCGAGAAGCTTTCCGATCTGGAGCAGTTTTATCCGGACCGTATGGCGGGCCGGATTCTGGGAATGGGAGACGTCCTCAGCCTGATCGAGAAGGCCCAGGCCGGAATCGACGACGCCAAGGCGGCCGAGATGAGCGAGAAGTTCAAGAAAGCCCAGTTTGGTTTCGACGATTATCTGGAGAGCATGAACCAGATGAGGAACATGGGCGGTCTTGAGAGCGTACTTTCGATGCTTCCCGGCATGGGCGGCAGGATGAAGGACATCTCCGGAATGATCGATGAGTCCCAGATGAAAAGGACGGAATCCATCATCCTTTCCATGACGCCGAAGGAGCGGGCCAATCCGGACATCCTGAACATTTCCCGCAAGCAGAGGATTGCGAAGGGCGCGGGAGTGGATATCGCGGAGGTCAACCGCCTGGTCAAGCAGTTTAATCAGGCGCGGAAGATGATGAAATCGATGCCGGGAATGATGTCCGGCAAGGGAATGGGAAGAAGGGGCGGCTTTCGTCTGCCTTTCTGACGAGACGGATGCTCCGTCTTTATACATGATGCTGCCTGCCCCCGCGGCCGTCTGACCTGCGGCTTTCGCGAAGGGCGGGAGTATTTGAACATTATTTGACTATATGGAGGAAAAAGGTAATGGTAAAAATCAGACTTAAGAGAATGGGACAGAAGAAGGCTCCTTTCTACAGGATTGTTGTCGCGGATTCCAGATCGCCCAGAGACGGCCGCTTTATCGAGGAGCTTGGCTGGTACGATCCGTCCAAGGATCCGTCCGTATACAAGATCAACGGGGAAGAGGCGAAAAGATGGCTCTCCAACGGCGCCCAGCCGACAGCAGAAGTTGCAAAGCTTCTTAAGATTGCCGGAATCACAGAATAAGGTATCCTTTTGGATAGCCGGGAGGGTAATTCATGAGAGAATTGGTTGAAGTAATCGCAAAAGCTCTGGTTGATCATCCGGAAGAGGTTGCCGTTACGGAGAAAGAAGCGGACGGAGAGCTTGTCGTCGAGCTTAAGGTGGCTTCCTCGGACATGGGGAAAGTCATCGGGCGGCAGGGACGGATCGCGAAGGCGATTCGATCCGTGGTAAAAGCGGCGTCGACCAAGACCGGCCAGAAGGTATCGGTGGAAATCGTACAGTAAGGTACAAAAAACTATGCTGGAGAAACTACAGGTTGGCGTTATCACGTCGGCACACGGGCTGAAAGGCGAAGTAAACGTGTTTCCGACGACCGATGACGCCAATCGTTTTGATGAACTGAAAAGTGTATTTATAGAGGACAAAGAGACCCGGAGAGAGCTTGAGATCGAGAAGGTCCGCTATTTCAAGGGCCGCCCCATCATCAAGTTCAAAGGACTTGACCGCATAGAGGATGTCCAGAAAATGAAGGGCAGCCCGCTGATCATCGACCGGAAGGATGCGATCCCTCTCGCCGAGGGAGAGTATTTTATCGGCGACCTGATCGGCTGCCAGGTTTTTCTGGAGAGCGGGGAAAAGCTTGGCGTCCTGAAGGATGTCTTGAGGACTGGCGCCAATGACGTCTATGTGATCAGCAAAACGGATGGGGGAGAGTTCCTCGTTCCCAAGATTCCGGACTGCGTCAAGACGCTGGCGCCGGAGGAGGGCAGGATCGTGGTTCACCTGCTTCCGGAAATCTGAGGAGGGCCAGGATGGATTTTCATGTCCTTACGCTGTTTCCGGATATGGTGCTTGCGGGGCTTCATACAAGCATCATAGGCCGGGCGATCGAGGAGGGGACGATCCGCCTTTCCGCGACGAATATCCGGGACTATACAAATGAAAAGCATGGCAAGACCGACGACTACCCCTATGGGGGCGGGGCCGGCATGGTTATGCAGGCCCAGCCGGTCTATGACGCGTTTATGGCGGTGGCCGGAGGGCTTCCCTACAAGCCCCGCGTCGTCTATCTGACGCCCCAGGGCAGGGTGTTTGACCAGCAGGCCGCCAGGGAACTGGCGGTGGAGAAGGGAATCGTCTTTCTCTGCGGGCATTATGAGGGAATTGACGAGCGGGTTATAGAAGAAATCGTGACGGATGAATTTTCCATCGGCGACTTTGTGGTGACCGGCGGAGAGATGCCGGCCATGCTTATGATTGACGCAATCTCCCGGATGATTCCCGGCGTGCTTCACAACCTGGATTCCGCGGAAGGAGATTCCTTCGGGGACGGCCTGCTGGAATATCCCCAGTATTCCCGCCCGGAGGTCTGGAGGGAGAAAAGGGTTCCGCCCATCCTGCTTTCCGGAGACCATGCGAAAGTGGACGCCTGGCGGAGAGAGCAGTCGCTGCTCCGCACGGCCCTGAGGCGGCCGGATCTTCTGAAAGACGCCCATATCAGCCCGAAGGAGAAGCGCTTTTTACAGGAACGTTTTCCTGAGCTGGAGTTTTGAGGCCGTATGAAAAGGATTTTGCTTGACAGGGCGGTTTTCATTTTATATAATATCTAATGCGGCTTCCCAACCGCTTCTATTTGTTTGTCTGTTTGGACAGCAATCGAGGCTGAGGATCTCCGGAGAAGGTAATCCTGGGGTCGGAAACCTCAAACCATGCAAGGCCGGCGGCGGTCTTTGCATGAGACAGAATTCATACCATAGCCCCGGAATGAAAGGCTGTCGTTTGTTGAAATCAATTTACTATTTTTGAGGAGGATATCCATGAGCGACACAATTATGGCTAAGCCGGCTAACATCGAGCGCAAATGGTATGTTGTTGATGCCGAAGGAGCTACACTTGGACGTCTTGCCGCCCAGGTTGCAGGGATTCTCAGAGGCAAGGACAAGCCGGATTTTACGCCGTATGTTGATAACGGCGATTATGTGATCGTCGTCAATGCGGCGAAAGTTAAAGTAACAGGCAAGAAGCTTGACCAGAAGATTTATTTCCGTCATTCCGAGTATGTCGGCGGCGCAAAGTATACGACCCTTCGCCATATGCTTGCCACGAAGCCGGAACGCGTTGTCGAGCACGCTGTCCGCGGCATGATCCCGCACGGCGCCCTCGGCGACAGCGTATATAAGAAACTTCACGTCTATGCAGGCCCGGAACATGAGCATGCTGCTCAGAAGCCGGAAGCGCTCACTCTTAAATATTGATCGGGGAGGATACGAAGTTGGCAAGCGAAAGATTTTACGGCACAGGAAGAAGAAAGAGCTCCGTCGCGAGAGTATTTCTTTCTCAGGGAACAGGCAAAATCGTCATCAATAAGCGTGACATTGACGAATATTTCGGACCGGAAACCCTTAAGGTGATCGTCCGCCAGCCGCTCGCCGCCATCGACGGCGTCGGCAAGTACGACCTTTTCGTTACGGTCCGCGGCGGCGGTTATACCGGCCAGGCCGGCGCTATCCGCCATGGCCTTGCCCGCGCCATCGTCAAGATGGATCCGGAGCTTCGTCCGGTCATCAAGAAGGCAGGCTATCTCACACGCGATCCGCGCATGAAAGAGCGTAAGAAGTACGGCCTCAAGGCCGCGAGACGCGCTCCGCAGTTCAGCAAGCGCTGATCGAGACCAACGAACATGCAAAAAACCTCGGAAAATCAACGTTTCCGGGGTTTTTTTATGCCCGAAAATCTTTGATGGGTTATCCCAGGTTTTGACGGATTCTGACGGAATTTTTGTAGTTAACGAGGGGCTAACCGGCGGTTTTCGGCTCATTTTCGGCCTCTTTTAGTTAACAGATGGGCTAACTGAGGGAGAGTAAAAAGTCGATTTCCAGTGGTTTGAAGGGCGGCATGTCTCTCCTCCGAAAACTCGCTTGGAGGCTGTAGATGACCCTCCTTTCACAGCCCTCTTCCGGTTCAGTGCATTTGATGGAATCTGACCGAATCCGACATTTTTAATTCGGTTTTATATGTGCTAAAGACGCTCAGCAGAAAGTTCTTCCTGCCGGGCGTCTTTGTCTTCTCAGAAGAATAAGCCTCCTTACATAGCCCGGTGACTGTTTAACGACGGTGACCGGGCTTTTTTCTTTTCTGCAGGCTCTGCAGAACCATCATAGGAAAAACGAAGGACGTTGCTATGATGAAAGGCAACATTACAGCCTTGTATGAACGTCTGTCCCGAGACGACGAACTCCAAGGTGAATCAAACAGTATCAGCAATCAGAAGAAAATGCTCATGGACTATGCCAAGGCTCATGACCTGTCAAGCCCAGTGCATTTCACAGACGACGGGATCTCCGGCACCCGCTTCGACCGTCCGGGCTTTATGGCCATGATGGATGAGGTCAACAAAGGAAACGTTGGAACAATTTGCATCAAGGATATGAGCCGTATGGGCCGTGACTATCTGAAGGTCGGTCAGGTCATGGAGATGCTCAGACAGAAAGGTGTCCGTCTGATCGCCATCAATGACGGTGTAGACACTTTTATGGGTGACGATGATTTCACTCCGTTCCGCAATATCATGAACGAGTGGTACGCAAGAGACACATCCAAGAAGATCAAGTCCGTATTCAAGGCCAAGGGCAATTCTGGCAAACACGTTGCCAGTACCTGTCCTTATGGATACCTCAAAGATGAAAAGGACGGAAACCTCTGGCTTGTGGATGAGGAAGCTGCCGAAGTGGTCCGCAGGATCTTCAGGCTTACTATCGAAGGATACGGACCTTACCAGATCGCTCAGGTCTTGGAGAATGACAAGGTTGAGATCCCCGCTGTCCATATGGCAAGATTCGGTCAGGGCCTGAACCGGAAAAAGCCGATCAAGGATCCTTACCACTGGTCTTCTTCCACCGTCGTATCCATCCTCAGAAAGCCGGAATATTTGGGACATACGGTCAACTTCAAGACTGCCAAGCATTTCAAAGACAAGAAGAGCCACTATGTTTCTCAGGACAACTGGGTGATCTTCGAGAACACACAAGAACCGATCATCGATCAGGAGACATTCGATCTGGTTCAGAAGATCCGCAGTACCGTTCGCAGATATCCTGACGGATGGGGCGAGGTCCATTTGCTAACAGGACTGATGTACTGTGCTGACTGCGGCGCGAAGATGTACGTCCACAGGACTTATAACGGCAAGCGCGAGGCTCAGTACACATGCTCTGCTTATACGAAGGTCCCGGTCGGAACACTCTGCCCGACACAACACAGGGTCAGCGAGAAGAACGTGATCCAGCTTATAACAGACCTGCTCAGGTCGATTGCAGAGTATTCCAAGCTCGACCGCGAGGCTTTTGTCCGCACTGTCAGGGAGGCTCAGGAGAAGCAAAGCACCGCTGATATCCTGAAGCTGAAGCAGACTGCCGAGGCCGACAGCCGCCGTCTGGATGAACTGGAAACCCTGATCTGCCGCATATATGAGGACAACATCCTTGGAAAACTCCCGGATGAGCGTTATTTGTTCCTGTCCTCTTCTTATGAGGCCGAGCGCAAGAAACTGAGCGAGGAAGTCAAGGTCTGTGAACAGGGCATCCGGGAATACAATGAGAACAACCGTAGCGCGGACCGCTTCATCAAGCTGATCGATAAGTATGCCAACTTCGAAGAGCTGACGAATCCGATGCTTCTGGAACTGGTCGATAAGATACTGGTTCATGAGCGCGATATCAAGGGATCTTCCCGCTGTACCCAGACGATCGAGATCTACTTCAATTTCGTGGGAAGATATCTGCCTCCGGAATTTGCAAAGGAACCGACAGCTGAGGATCTCGCTGAGATGGAAGCTGAAAGACTGAGACATGAGAAACGGCATCAGGCATACCCTCGCCGCAAGGAATCCGGCAAGGCCAGGGCTTATTATGAAGCAAGGAGCAAGGATGCCAGGAAGGCCGAGATCGAATCGATGAAAGCCGCGATCCGGCAGGAAGATCAGGATAAAGGTGTCTTTTATTTCGTGGCAGACTGCCCAGAGGGACAGCCGACTATCGTGAGGCCCGGTGAGACTTATGACGACAGAAATGTCCTTCTCCCGACAGGAACGATGTAAACAGTGTGTTTGTGAACGATGCTCTATTGTTGGAATAATCTCTTGATATTACTCCAGCAATAGAGTATAATATTGAGGTCACATTGATTACAGCAGTGATGAGGAATCTTCTATGAATGATTATATGACAATTAAGGAAGCATCAGAAAAGTGGAATCTCGGGATACGCCGGATCAATACGCTCTGTAATGAAGGCCGTATTCCCGGATGTATAAAGTTTGGATCTGTATGGGCTATCCCGGCAGAAACAGATAAGCCGGAGGATAAGCGCATCAAAAGTGGCAAATATATGAAACGAGATGAGTGAGAGGACTGAGACCTATGGAAGTATTTGATATCCGCAAATTTGATGAATACCGTGAAGACAATCGACGGGAAGTCAAGAAAGCTCAGGGCGGATTGCCTAACAGCCTTTGGGAAACATATTCTTCTATGGCAAACTGCTATGGCGGGGTAATCATCCTCGGTGTTGTAGAAAATCCCGATGGCAGCTTTTATACTACAGGTTTGAAAAATGCTGCCAAAATGAAGAAGAACTTTTGGGATACGATCAACAATCAGACCAAGGTGAGCGTTAACCTGCTTACGGATGACAATGTTGTAACATATGATATGAACGGCGACGTGATTATGGTGATTTATGTACCGCGTGCCAGACGGGAGCAGCGCCCTGTTTATATCAACAATAATCTCTGGAACGGGACTTATCGCCGGAATTGGGAGGGTGATTATCACTGCACTCAGGCTGAGATCAAAGCCATGCTTCGCGACCAGCCGGAAGAAACCATGGACATGATGGTTTTGGAAGATTTTTCGCTTGCCGATCTTAGTGATGAAGCGGTCCAGGGATATAGAAACTACCATGCCGCTGTCAGACCGGGTCATGTATGGGAGAAGCTTCCCAAGGAAGAATACCTGGAGAAAATAGGCGCGGTAGGACGGCTGAAGGGAGATAATGAACTCAAGCCAACAGCCGCAGGACTGCTGATGTTTGGCGAAGAATACCGCATTGTCCGGTATTTTCCTGACTATTTTCTTGATTACAGAGAGGTCCTTGATGCCTCTATCCGTTGGACAGACCGGATTCAGTCCAGTTCGGGAGACTGGTCTGGGAATCTGTTTGACTTCTTCTTCCGTGTCTACAACAAGCTGACAAGAGATTTTGAGAAACCATTTGCACTCGATGGAGCTGCAAGGGTTGATGATACGCCCGTGCATAAAGCAGTCCGCGAGGCACTTGCCAATTGCATCGTTAATTCAGATTTTTATCTTCCACGGGGAATTGTTATCCTGAAAGAGCAGGATAAGGTTGTCTTGCAAAACCCGGGCAGCATTCGCACCGGAAAGAAACAGATGCTTCGTGGAGGCATTTCAGATCCGAGAAACAAGGCAATCATGAAAATGCTGAATCTGATTGCCATCGGAGAACGTGCCGGGAGCGGCGTTCCTGACATCTATTCTGTTTGGGCCGATAAGGGTTGGACGGATCCGGAGGTTGAAGAACAGTTTGGCCCCGACCGGACGATTTTAACGCTTGCTTTTACGAAAAAAACAAATGGAGAAGAACCATCCCAAAGCGTCAATCCAAAGCATCAGAATGAGGCTTTGAATAAGGCTTTGGAGAAGCTTTTGGATGAATTAAAGGATAATCCACAGATCACCCAGACAGAATTATCGAACAAACTGTTATTGTCCAGAGCTACGATCCAGAGAATGATCAAGGCATTGACTGCTCAGGGAATCCTTGAACGTAAAGGTGGAAAACGATTTGGATACTGGGAAGTGAAGACCCGTCACGACGTATGAAGAGCACCGTGTATTTATGATTACCAGGGTGTTTGAGAATTAATTGTTTCAATAAGCCTGCAAATGACCAAACTTGAATGACGTTCAATAGCCTTTCTTCAAGTAATGTGCTTTACTAAGGCTATTAAGGCTATAAGGAGGCCTGTTTTATGGATGCGGAAAAAACCGGAAAGCTGATACGCGACCTCCGTATTAAGGACGGAATGACACAGCAAGAGTTGGCCGAGGCGCTGAACATTTCTCCGACTGCTATCTCAAAATGGGAAAATGGCCATAGTCTGCCCGACATTTCTATGCTGGAACCTATAGCGGACAAGTTAAATGTCTCTATATCTGAAATCATCATCGGTGAAATGGAAATGGAGCAAAGTTCAGAATCTTCAGCGGTTTCGGAGCAGCCTGTAAGTGAGGCGGCAGACATAGCTGTTAAAGCTGTGATTGAGGAATCAATCATTCAACGACATAAAAGCAATCTCGCGATAATAAGAATCACAGCTGCTGTATTTGCTGTAATTGTTTTTATAGTGCTGTCTGTAAAGATATTAAATGCGAACTATGATATCCTCATCGAATGCGGCTTGATCTTCATCTGTCTTGTTTTGATAGCTGTCTGTTCCGTAATTCAACTGGTCAGGTGGGAAGTCAATAAGCATTCAAGAATAAGCAGCAAACTCTTGATAATCGCAGTTCCTGTAATTGCAGCAATCGTGTTGATTGCCATTATCGGAAACACCTTATTTCCTAAGGCAAGATACATCATCATTCCTTTACGTTCTGAGATTACTTCTGTTACAATCTCTGGCGGGTATGGTACGCCTGAGACGGAAGCAGAAGAGGCGGATGTAGAAAGAATCTGCTCTTTTCTTTCTGATGCAAAGCCGACCCGCAGAAAAAGCTACGATGATAATCCTGCTGTTAGATACTACTATAAAATCGAAGTATATACATCGAGCAACAGTTACCGTTATTTCATTTACAAAGAAGGAACGGCGGTTTATATCGAGATACCTTATCAAGGGATATATAAGTCAAGCGATCAAGCGATTGACTATATAGCGAGTATTTATCTGCAATAGTCTGAAGCAGTAAACTGATTTACATGGGAAAGAAGGCGCAAGGTCTCATCGTAAAGAAAGGATTGCTTAACATGAAGCGAATGATCATCGTCCTTTTCTGCATAGCACTAATCAGTATCCTTTGCTCGTGCGGCACAAAGACGGTCGAGTGGAATGGGAAGACTGAATGCATGGCAGAACTATTTATGATAACTGATTTTACGAATCCCTATGAGTATGTCGGTTCGGTCGACTATGTATTCGTTGGAACTGTTACAGGTACGGAAAGACTTGTACTGCCAGACAAAGCGAAAGAACATCAGGATATTACAGCACCTACAAAATCCATGTCGATGAAAACATAAAAGGTGAGCTGGTGGAAGAAATCGTCTGTTCAAAACTCGGTGGCTTGAAGAAAGACGGCACGATGCTTCTGATAGCCGCTGAAGCACCTGATGGCAGTATGATTTTGGATAATGGACTCCCTGAACTCGGAAAACAATATGTATTTATGACCTATGGTCAGCCAGACGGAAGATTAACTTTGTCTGAAATCTTTGATAATCGTGAGTTTACCCAAGATCTTTTAAACGAATACAGGGATTATGTCGAAAACGAGATTCCCCAGGACAGAGATCGGTATCCATCTGATTATCAAAAAGCAAAATAATCTGAAAAATCATCGTAATTCAAAAGCAGAAGGTTATTAGAAAATGAACAGAGCTAAGGCGATCAACTGGAAAAGTTGGTCGCTTTTGCTTTTGCCCATTGAACAAGATGGTTCGCGCAACGACCCTGTGAAAACCGAATATGGCAAAGACCAATGCGCCGCCCTTGTCGAGCCGGATGAGGGAGCCGTTGAGCTTCGCTCCTACCGCTTTTTTGCGGATGGCAGTGAAACACTCAGCGGCTATTTTGCGCGATAAGGCCGAGGATGACTGCCGCACTTGTGCGAGCAGACATTTGAGGCCAACGTACAGTGAGAAGCGAAGCTTCGAACTGTGGGACCGTCCGGTGAACGGTTCCGCAAAAAGCCGGAAGGACTGAAATGCGCCGCCGGGCAAACGGCGAGATTCAGAACTGTCGGAGCAAGGGGTCAAGGGGAACGCGGTTCCCTTTGGCAGAGTTAAGAGGCGGCAGTCTCTTATCGGGGTGCCGGGGTGAAACGTCCGGCGCGGGTCGAGGGCAAGGCCCCGCCCAGGTAAGTGATGTGAACCGTCACTTAGTACTCGGTATGCATCTCGATGGTCGTGCTGAACATCCCGCTGACGCTCGTCTCCGTTGTGATGGTATTCGTGATGCTGACGGTATCCGGTAAACTTGCCGGACAGTCGGGCAAATACTTCG
>JAILID010000109.1 GCA_024695465.1 Lachnospiraceae bacterium
GCACAATCCAATATATACTGTATCGGCAAGCTCAAACCCTTATTCCGTTCTTTCCCCCTCCTGCTTCAACTGCACACGGCGGCTACAGCGGCTACAGTGTTTACACACCACGAGTTTTTATTGTATCCTCCGAATAATTAACCCACGGCGTTTACGTCAGCTACACTCATTTTTGACCACGAGTTTACTTTCGATGGAAGCTTAGCAATTATTCTCGATTACGAACATGTCATACCCTGAGTAATCTGAACAATAACAGGCCAGACACACCTGTCCCCTCACAAATCTCGATTCTTTCTACGCGACCAGCTTAGGAATGATCTTATATCCTCCGTAGCCTAATCCGGCAGCGGCCAATGCAAACAATGCCACTTTACCCCAAGGGATCGGCTTCCGGTATGGACTCTCTTCCGCCTGCCGTCTGGCTTCACGTTCAGACTCCTGTAAGCGGATTTGGGCCTCTTCAATCCTGTCATTAAGGTCTGCTGTCTCTTCCGGCGTTATCCCCTTACGCTCCTTCTCTTTCAAGAGGGACGCAATGTAGGCATTTTCCGATTCAATATGTGTTTTCGTTGCATGCGCACTTGTGTCTGCTTCCTTCTTGGCAATGGCTGCCTCGGTCTTGACGGTCTCGGCAACCTTATGAATGGAGTCGACGATTTTATCTTTCCGCAGCTCTTCTCGTTCATCATACACCCGGGGATCAATAACTTCTACCGGGTAACCTTCTTCGGCCGTAGCCGGAACCATAGCATCCTGATTCATCTCTGACATTAAGCATCCTCCTCTATATTAGTCTCGCCAACTATGTCGGCGGTCCAGTCCCGCGTCTCTTTCGACTCGCAGACCTCCTTCAGTGTTCCCTCGATCACGGACAGATCCGAGATCCGTGTATAGCAGCCCTTTATGAGAGTCTCCGCAAAAATCCCCAGGGCCCGATTATCCATCGTCGCTGCCGCTGCCCCGATATTCTTGGCTGTACTCACAAGGGAGTTATAATCCTTCCCCTGGAGCTCAGTCCTGTCAACGAGCAGCCCCACAAGGCGGGTGAGCGCCGGGTTCTTCGGCTTCTGCCCGGCCCTGTAGTCGATCAGGTGACGGATGGCGATGTACTGCGCCTGGGAGAGCTTGGTATTCCCGTTTTCCAAATTACTGATATTCTGTTTTGAGACACCCAGCATTGCGCCCAGGTCTTCTGCGGTCCACCCCGCGATCCTGCGGATGCTTGACAGGTTCTCCTGCAGCCTTACGATCTGGACGGCTCTTTCTTTTTTCATGATAATCACCTCCGTTTCTGCCGTTATTATATACCGTTCTCAATTTCATGTCAAGTACGCTGTACTTGACATTTTTTTGTGTACCAAAAATAGCGGCCGCCCCGGGATGGAGCGACCGCCAATGTGCTGTGTTTTTTTTCAGTATTTTATTTCTATCTCCCGCCCGGTCTTAAAGGTAACGATCAGTTTCTCCCGGAAGACTTCGATTTTGTAGATCAGCTTCCGGACCAGGGAATCCTTATAAACCAGATCCGCCGGTTTATCCTTCGTTGTGATCACGATCTGCCGGCGAAAGAACCCGTCAGACCGGTCGTGGAGTGCAGTGAGGGCACCATTTCCGAAACAAAGAAACCGGACATAAAGAAGTGTCTGATAGCTCTGCTCATGCTTTCTTTCTACATCCATCTGACATTCGGAAGTGACGATCGATTTGATATAGTTCGTTTTGGTCAGTGCGCTCATATCCATGTTATCATCCACCATAAGAGGGCGGTCTTCCATATCCGCCCGGGCGAAGTCATTTTTTTCGACCTTCTGGATACTGGTGGTATTCATATTGATTCCAAGAAGAGACCTCATGACAAGACCAATGCGGGACTTACCCTCACCGCCTTTGCCGATCAGCATCAGCATCTTCTGTGCTTTGGTCGTCGGGATCAGGCAGTACCCCATATATTCCTGCAGTGTCAGGATATCCTCCGGTATCAGAAGCTCCGAAAGGAATCTCAGCCAAACACCAGGCACGCCTGCATCCGGGTTGTAATCGACCGTCAGCCGGTTGCGGCAGTATTCTTTATCCCCGGTGAAACGGCCATCCAGGTACCGAGTGCCGTTTGCCACATGGATCCGGTCATAGTGCAGCGGAATGTCCTCCGAATAAGCCATAAGCTTGAT
>JAILID010000075.1 GCA_024695465.1 Lachnospiraceae bacterium
GACGGCAGCGTCATTCCCGGCCTCTTTGCAGCCGGCGAGACCACCGGCGGCGTGCACGGCGGCAACCGCATCGGCGGCAACGCGGTCTGCGACTTCGTGGTCTTTGGCCGGATCGCCGGTCTCAACGCAGCGGACTATGCGGCCGCCCAGGAGCTTGCTCCCGCGGCATAAGCGCGCCAAAGAGTCCGAAGAAAAACAATTCCGAAAAGCAGTGAGTCAAGGTTGCCCAAAAGGGTCGCCTTGGCTCCTTGTTTGTGGTATAATGGTTGTATGAACCGGGAGGTGAACCGTTGTGATTGTACTCAGTCTGGATATCGGCGGTACGCATCTGCGCATCGGCGCGATCGATCAATGCGGTACCGTTCTGAAATTTGAGAAGCTTCCGACCGCTTCTGTGATTCATTCAGACCATGTTCTTTCCAATCTGTCCGATTTTCTGCGCTCTTTTTCTGCGGGTCTGTCCGTTGATGGCATTACAATCGGCTTTCCGGCAACGCTCGACCGGTCCAGGCGGGTTGTTGTCCAGGCTCCGAATATCCCGTTTATGGAAAACCTGCCGGTATGTGATTACCTCCAAAAGGAATTCTCTGTGCCTGTTTTTGCCGAGCGGGATGTAACATTTTCCCTGCTTTACGATGTAGAAAAATATCAGCTTCCGAAGGAAGGAATGATCTGCGGCATTTATTTCGGCACCGGGATTGGCAATGCAATTCTGCTGGACGGAAAACCGCTGACCGGGAGGCACGGAACCGCCGGAGAGCTCGGTCATATCCCCGTTCCCGGCTGCGGCATTCCTTGCGTCTGCGGCAACGAGGGCTGTATGGAAGCCTTTGCCGGCGGCAAGGCCCTTGTCAGACTGCAGAAAGCGCTGTACCCCGATACGCCCGTCGGAGAGATCTTCACCCGCCACCGCCACGACCGGCCCCTCCTGGAAGTGTTTGACGGTATGGCAGTTTCTGTGGCAACGGAAGTCAACATTCTTGATCCCGACTATATTCTGCTCGGCGGCGGAGTATTGAACATGTCGGATTTTCCCCGTTCCGTCCTTGAAGAGCTGATCATAAAACACGTCCGCAAACCGCTCCCTTGCAGGGATTTGAACCTGATTTTCACGGAGGACGAACCGGAAAAGAGTGTTCTCGGCGGTGCCGTTTACGCACGCAGGAATCTGGAAGACGGGCACGTCAGCTGACACCGGTGGAACAGTACTTCAGGCGGCCTTTTGGCCGCCTGATTTTTTCTTCACAGGAGCTGCACCTGTCTCCGGAACCTGTTCATTAAGGTTTTGACGCTGCTCCGCGGGAAGTCAGCGTTCTGGTTTCACTTCCTCCAGCCTGCGGAAGAACATATCCCGTGTTGCCTGATCATCAAACCACTCCGGCTTGATCTCGGCGATCTGGTTCAGCCCTACGGCACGGACGGCCTCGATGGCCGCCTCACGCTGGGAGAGCTTCCGGCCGCTTGTCTGGCAACGGGCGCCGTCGATCGTATCATAGGACAGGAAGGACTTGTTGAAGTCCATCATGGGATAAAGCTTTTCCAGCTTATTTGTGTCGTTGCTCACCAGGAAACCCCAGTTTCCCCAATGCCGGTCGGTATTGCCCACCAGATAGTCGATCAGGTTCATCATATGATAAGCGTATGCATCCTTCTTCAGCACAAAGGCATCCCGATCCAGCTCACGATTGGCGCAGTACACGTCCACCGCCTCCATGGAGACAAGGCTTTTCTGCTCAGAGGTAACGATACGGCTCCGGGAAACCGGCTTCCCCTCAAAGGCAGACGGCTCATAGGCCACACTGTCCGCCCGGAAACAGCGCGCGATCTTCGAGGCCAGCAGCTCGGCCTTTACGTCGCGTTCATCGCCGTTCTTCAGTAGATAGAATGAAGGACGGCGCATAGATCGTGCAGGTGCCGTCCTCACGGATGGCCGCGACCTTGCGGTCCTTGTGCATGATCGTGAACCGCTCCCAGCCTTTGGCCAGAACGGCATGATTCACCGTAATGCTCATATCAGCAACTCCTCCCATTCCGTACTCCTCATGGGTGCGTTAATCTTCAAGCGTCAGGATATTAACCTTTGTTTTCATACCTCGCATGGCCCTATCTCATTTATTCTTCAGGGGGTTCAGCGGCCAGGGGGAACCCTTCCTCTTCCGGCATTTCGTAGAGGCTCATCACATGATCCGCGGTCTCCTCCGATGCAGGACTGCCACCGACGCCGAAGTACTTCTCAAAGAAGGCGCGGAGCTTGTCGATCACGGTCTGCTTCTTAGCCGCACGGCCGGAACCGCCGAAGCGGGAAACCGGCGGCATGAGCTTATCGATATCGGTGCCGGTGGTCTTCACTTCCCCATCCCGGAACGCATTCTCAATAAAAGCACGGGTCTCTTCCGGTTTGAGCTTCTCTTCCCGGATCAGATCCTGCAGATCCGTCTCACGCTGTTGGGCGACGAAGGTATTCCACGAAGCCAGTACATCATCCACATCGTTGACGCCGGCGATGAAGGCTTCGATGAGCTGCTTCTTGCTGCGCAGCTCGGGACTTGCATCCACGGCCTTGCGGATCGTGATGAGCACTTCCTTATCCTCACAGTGGGTGTCATGATATTTCTTTACCAGCATGAGGATGTAGTCGATGTTGATCTCGATCTGCTTGATGAGCTCGATCTCAAAGACGATATCATCCGTGATGTCGGTATTCTCTCTTGCCGGTGTTCTGCGCTGCCACTCATCGCGGAGATCCTGGTACCGGCCGAGATAATCCTGCAGATCACGCTCGGAGATCAGCTCTTTCCCCTCAAAGTCATCAAAGGACAGCAGGAGGTTTCGCATCCGGAGAATCGCACCGAAGAGCGAGATGAAGTCCTTCTGGTTCTGCTCTCCGATGATCTGCGGATCGGTCAGAGGGAACTTCGCCCCCAGATCGTTCACCAGGTCCACATAACCGGGCGCGCGCTCCCCGTTCACAGACAAATAGCCATAGTAATAGTCGGAGAAGGTCTTCATCAGGACGATCCCTCCGGCATTTTTGTCGCCGAAGAGGGCGATCGCGGTGTCCAC
>JAILID010000130.1 GCA_024695465.1 Lachnospiraceae bacterium
CCTGCACCGCTTGATTAATGATACGCGGCGGCGCTTCATCTCCTTTCTGCAGTGCCGGTAGCCTCTTCCGCGCCGGGGCTTCCACGCCTTCCGGAAGTGCCGGACGCTCCCCTTCCGCCGGGGCTTCCACGCCTTCCGGAAGCGCCGGCCGCTCACCTTCCGCCGGGGCTTCCACGCCTTCCGGAAGTGCCGGACGCTCACCTTCCGCCGGGGCTTCCATCTCCTGTGCCAGCGTTTGCTGCGGCTGATTTACTGAAGAACGGCTGGTCGCAAGAACCGGGGTTGCGGCGGCGCCGGCCACAAGAGCTCCTGTGATTCCAAGAACGATAAAATGCTTCTTAAGATAATTAAACTTCATAATAACCTCCTTAAGCTTCTGTGCTTAGTCTGCTCTGCAATCACCATATACAACAGTGCTTTATCTGTCTTTTCTCTGTTTCAAATCCCTTTCAATCCGCAATTTTTTTAACCGGTTTAAATTGCTTATGATAATATATTCGAAACATATTCTTTCTTTTTTGGGGTAGTATGAACTTTTTTCAAAAAAATTATCGCGCCCTCGCCGCGACGCATCAATAAGTCCCCGTTCCTGATCCCGCGCTTTTCTTCTCTATCAACATCTTCCCTATAAACACTACATTTATGACATTCCTCCTGGATGCAGTTCTTTTCGTCCCCAGACGCTTTTCGTATAGAACCGGGCAGTTCCAGTTTGTGATTTTTGTTTTCAGACTGCCCAAAGCAGCCCACTATGCCCCAAAAGCGGACAAATGGGCAGTCTGAAATGATTTTTTGCTTCTCAGACTGCCCAAGCACAAGATCCCCTGTTTATCATACCGCTGATCGCGAAAGAGCCAAAGCGCAAAGAAAAGAACAGGAACCGCATGGCAGATGCAGTTCCTGTTCTTTCAAAAGGGAAGGAGTTCCGTCTTCCGACGGATAATGAAAAAGAAAAAGGTATTTGTCATTGTTATTAATTCATGAGTAAAAGATACACCCATATTATGAACACAATATGTCCATATTTAAAGCGTTTTGTTAAAATTCATCTTTCTCTTCTTCACAAACCATCCTGCTCGTTCACAAATTCAGTTTCCCAATCCAAACGCCTCGTGAACAGCATTAGCCGCCCGGTCGGCATCCTTCAGGTCAACCAGGACCGTGACGCGGATCTCTGACGTCGATATCATGTTGATATTGATATCTTCATTGTAAAGCGCTTCAAACATCTTGGCCGCAACTCCGGGATTGGTCATCATGCCTGCGCCGACAATGGAAACCTTGGCCACATCCGGGCGGGAGACGATTTCTTCATACTGGAGCCGCTCTCTATTATCCTCAATGGCCTTTATGGCGTCATCCATGTCGCCGTCCGAGCAGGTAAAGGAAATGTCTTTTGTGCCTTCCCGTCCGATTGACTGCAGGATCATGTCAATATTGATTCCTGCCTTCGCCAGCACGTCAAACAGTCGAAAAGCGACTCCCGGACGATCCTTCAGTCCGATAACAGAGACACGATCCGCATCCTTATCCAAAGCCACCCCGCTAATCAGCATTCTTTCCAATTTTACGTCCTCCTTGACTACAGTACCCTCACTGTAATTTAAGCTGGAGCGAACAACCAGCGTAACTCCGTATTTTTTCGCCATCTCTACCGATCGGTTGTGAAGGACTCCCGCGCCAAGTGAAGCAAGCTCCAGCATTTCGTCGTAGGTAATCTCCGGGAGCTTCTTCGCCGTCTTTACGATGCGGGGATCCATCGTGTAAACGCCATCAACATCCGTATAAATCTCGCATGCGTCCGCATGAAGCGCAGCTGCAAGAGCCACGGCTGTCGTATCGGAGCCGCCCCTTCCGAGGGTCGTATAATCGTCATACTTATTGACTCCCTGGAAGCCAGTCACAATGACAATCTTCCGGTCTTCCAGTTCATGGCGGATCCGCTCTGTGTCAATCCTCTTTAATCTGGCTGTCCCGTACTGACTGGTCGTATGCATGGCTACCTGAAAAGCATTCAGGGAAACGGCTCTCACATCCAGCGAGTCCATGGCCATGGCCATCATGGCAACGGAAATCTGCTCTCCGGTTGTCATCAGCATATCAAGTTCGCGCTTCGGGGGTTTCGGATTGACTTTGTGAGCGAGCTCAATCAGGTCATCTGTTGATTTCCCCATGGCAGAAAGAACGACAACGACATCGTTTCCCTTCTTATAATCTTCAACGCAGCGGATTGCCACGTTCATAATACGTTCCGGCGATCCCACAGAGGTACCTCCGAACTTCTTTACAATCAACATGCTTCTTCTCCTTTACGCAATGCGGATCCTCTTTATGACGTTCCCCGCTGATGCCGCTTTGCGGAAACTGCTTTCCGTCATCACTTCGGTCACAAATCCGAACTCCTCCGTCCTTCCTGCAAGCCGCAGCGGAGAAATCTTCCCGAAAGCTGCCTCCGCCTCTGCCTCTGTTCCGGAGAAGCGGACAAAGAACGCGTGCTTTATCTCATCAAGAGGCATAAGCTCCATCTCCTCCGCCTTCCAGTCGGAAGCCATGGTACGGCGCAGATGGCGGGCCGCAGAAATCACGTCGCCGGAAACTGCGCTGGCCGTCGGAAGAGATCCCGCTCCGCTGCCATAGAAAAGCGTATCACCCACTGCATTCCCATGAACCAGCACCGCATTCAGAACTCCGTCCACATGATAAAGCATGTTGTCCCTGCCGACCAGCATGGGAGCCACCATGGCCCACACGCCGTCTTCCGTACGTCTGCTGGCAGCCAGCAGACGGATCTTCATATCCATGAGTCCGGCATATTCCATATCCGCCGCATCGATATCGGTAATACCCTCGGTAGGAACATTCTTGTAGGAAATATGCTTTCCGTAAGCCAGAGACGAAAGAATCGCGATCTTCCGGCAGGCGTCCCAGCCTTCGATGTCCGCTTCCGGATGTCTCTCAGCGTAACCCATATCCTGGGCCGCCTTCAGCGCATCGGAAAAATCCTGTCCCGCGTCCATCATCTGCGTCAGAATATAATTCGTCGTCCCATTTAATATGCCGGATACCGAATCGATCTCGTCCGCCGTCAGGGCTGAATCCAGCACGTGAATGATGGGGATGCCTCCCCCGCAGGAAGCTTCAAACAGATAGTTGACATTCTTCTCGGCGGCAATCTTCCTAAGCTCCACGCCATGCTCAGCCACCAGCTCCTTGTTCGACGTGCACACGGACTTTCCGGCAAGAAGCGCATTTTTCGTGAAATCATAAGCAGGCTTAAGGCCTCCCATGGTCTCCACGACGATAGCCACCTCCGGATCGTTCAATATATCCGAATAATCATGCGTAAGCACTTCCATAACCGGATCCCCCGGAAACTCCCGGAGATCCAGCACGTACTTCACCCTGATTTCTTCGCCAACCCGGCCCTTAATCAGATCCCGGTTCATGGAAAGCACCTTATAAACGCCGGCTCCAACCGTTCCGTATCCTAATATCGCTGCACTAATCATATCTTCATTCCCTCATTTCCTAACGAATCGCCGTAGCGTCCGCCGCCGCTTCTTTAGCCTTGCCGCCGAGAGCCTCCCACTTGAGGAAAGCGTTGATGAAAGGATCGATTCCTCCATCCAAAACCTTCTGGGCGTTAGTCTGCTCTTCATTTGTCCTGAGATCCTTGATCAGCTGGTATGGCTGAAGGAAATAGGATCGAATCTGGTTGCCCCAGGCGATCTCCGTCACTTTTCCCCGGATATCATCCAGCTTGTCGGCATTCTGCTGCTTCTTCAGCATGAAAAGCTTTATTTTCAGCTCCTGAAAAGCCTTGTCCTTATTCTGGAACTGGGATCTCTCATTCTGGCAGGTAACCACGATGCCGGTCGGAAAGTGCGTGATGCGGATTGCCGATGAAGTTTTATTGATGTGCTGTCCGCCGGCTCCCGACGAGCGGTAGGTATCGATCCGGATGTCTTTGGGGTCGATCTCGATATCCAGATCCTCCTCAATGTCCGGCATTACTTCGCAGGCCGAGAAGGATGTCTGTCTCTTACCGTTCGCGTTAAACGGAGAGATGCGGACCAGACGATGCACCCCATGCTCCGATTTCAAAAGCCCGTAAGCATTCTCACCGTTCACCTGGAAGGTGACCGACTTAAGCCCCGCCTCGTCGCCTTCCAAAATATCCAGAACCTCCACCGCCAGTCCGTGCGCATCCGCCCAGCGGCTGTACATGCGGTAGAGCATAGCGGTCCAGTCCATGGCCTCGGTTCCGCCGGTGCCGGCGTGAAGCGTGACGATCGCGTTGCAGCCGTCATACTCTCCCGAGAGCAGGGTTTTCATGCGGATCCCTTCAAACTTATTCTTGAAGTCGTCGAACATTTCCTGCACTTCCGGAACAAGCTCCGGATCCGGCTCCTCGTCCGCCATCTCGATCATGTCCCGGATATCATCTCTCGCGGCAAGCAGCCCGCTGTAACCGGCAGCATCCGCCTTGAGATTGGAAAGAAGCCTGGTCTTCTTCTGGGCCTCCTCCGGGTTATCCCAGAGATGCGGATCCTCCATTTCCCTTGTCAATTCCTCGATTCGTTTTTCTTTAACAGCGAGGTTAAAGTGAATCCCTCATTTCAACTAAAGGTTCATCGTAAGTATTCAATTCATATCTGATCGGATCTAACTCTACCAATAGTCTCACCCTCTTTCATTAATCCGCTCCCCTTTAGGGGGAGGTAAAGCCGCGCCTGCTTACGTCCAGGCGCAGTCCTTAGTATTATCAAGCAACTATCATACACAAAAGCGCTGAAAGATGCAAGAAAAAATAGCGTTCTTGAGAAAAAACCTGCGCTCTTACGCATCATCAGGGACGGGAACAATCCACCGCGCAGCCCAGCGCGAAGGACCAGATAAGGACCTCCTTTACCTTTTTGCCGGTCACCCGGGACAAGGCCTCCTCATAGGAATCCAGCTGCACCTTATAGCGCTCCGCCAGTTCCCCGGCCTTAGCCACCCGGTCCGTCTTATAATCCACCAGCACAATCCCGTCCTCCTCATAAAAGAAGGCGTCAATGATCCCCTGCACCAGGATCTCCTCGTCCGCCGGATAATCTTCCCTGACCTCAGAAGCCGAAACAAACAGAACAAAAGGCTGTTCCCGGTAAAGCCGCTTCTTCAAAGCAGCCTCCCTGAAGCGCTTCCCCAGAGGACTCTCAAGAAAGACCGATATGGCCCCCGCGCGGACAAGCTCCGCATCCTCCTGCTCCATCCGGCCTTCCGACACCATCCTCCGAATCTCCGATTCAACAAAGCTCCTGCTGTCAGCGGCGTTCTCCGGAAGCCGTCCGTAATCCAAGAGCTCCATGACCCGGTGAAAGGCCGTGCCGCGCCGGGTTCCGCTTCCGCCTTTCTCTTCCTGTTCCTCTTTCGTCCTCATGAATGCAGGGACGACCCGGATCCGCTCCGTCTCCGGGAACAGCGCTTCCAGTTCTTCCTCCTCCAAATGAGCCTTCTTCAGCTCTGACACCGAGATCTTGGCGGGAACGACCGCATGGCCCTCGAAAGGATAGGAAAATGAAAAGCGCTCCATTATGAGCCCGGCCATCAGAGGATCGTAGGCCCCCGGCGCCCCGGCTGTCCGAAGCGCCGAAAGCGCCATCCTGCCCCCGCCCTGCCGGATCACGGAAGAGGCCGCCAGCGCGGAAGGCTTCACAGGAACGATCTTTAAAGGCGCTTTCCGGCCATCAGACTCCTCCCTTCGAAGCGCCCGGTCCGCAGCAGGGAGCAGGAGTTCGAAAGGATTCTTTGCCCGGGCGATATAATTATCCGCAAAATGAAGTTCCCGAAGCGGCTGAGGAAGATCGAGCAATTCTTTCATTTTCTCCTCATCCCGGATGGTTCCGCTGATGAGCAGCTTTACCCGGGCCCTGGTGAAAGCAACGTAAAGGATCCTTAATTCCTCGCCGATTCCCTCCCGGAGCAGACGTTTCCGCACTGCCATTTTTTTGATCGTCCCCATCCGCATCCGGTTCGTATAATCCACGTAATCCGCCGCGAGACCCATTTTTTCGTCCACGAGAAGCTGGGCGTTCAGGTCCTGGCGGTTAAAAGCCTTGCCCATACCGGCCGCAAAGACGATTGGGAATTCAAGGCCCTTGGATTTATGGATGCTGATGATGCGGACGGCATTTTCGCTCTCCGACGCCGCCGACGCCGCGCCGAAATCAATATCATATTTTTTGAGATTTTTGATGTAACGGGTAAAATCGGAAAGTCCCGCATAGGAAGTCTCCTCGTAAGCGATCGCCTTCTCCACCAGCATCCTCAGGTTCGAAGCGCGCTGGCTTCCTCCCGGCAGGCTGGACGCATAGGCCAGAAAGCCCGTTCCGCTAAGGATATTCCATACCAGTTCATGGACCGGCGTGTAGGGGAGGCTCTCCCTCGTTCTGTCATAGAAGGAGAAAAAGTCCTCCAGCTTGTCCCTTGTCTCCGTGCGGATCCCCTCCGCCGCAAGGGCCGCCCTCGCGCAGGCATAAAGACTCTTATAAGAAGCCTCCCGGCTCGCGGAAGGGGAGCCGAACACGATCCGGACAGCGGACAGTTCCTCCGCGTCGAGGCGGACGATCGGAGAGCGCAGAACGGAAGCGAAGGGGATATCCTGGCAGGGGTTGTCCAGGATATCCAGATAATCCAGGATCGTTATGACTTCCGAGGCGTTGAAGTATCCGCTTTTCGCGGTGGACGAGGCCGGAATCCCGGCTCCGGCAAGAACCTCCTCAAAGATCTCCGACCAGCCGCTCATAGTGCGGAGGAGGATCACGATATCCCGGTAAGAAACTTTCCGGGTCTCACCGCTCTTAGAGTCGAAGAAAGACTCTTTTCCGACCATCCGGCGGATCCGCTCCGCAATCGTCCTCGCCTCCAGCTCCCTCAGCGCGTTCGCTGTCGTATCCTCAAGAAAAGCGTTCCCCTCTCCATCCTCCTCTCCGCAAAGAATCGGAAGAAGCTCGGTTGCGTAATCCCCGTCCGAATCCGGAAATCCGGCTCCCGGAACGAGTTTCGCGTCCTCATCGTAGAGAACACCTCCGACGCCCTCTACCATAAACTGTTCAAAGAGCAGATTGGCGGACTGAAGGACTTCGGGCCGGCTTCGAAAATTCTTCGCCAGGTCTATGCGGATCCCCGTAAGATCTCCCGGCCTTCCCCCGCCTTTCCCGCCGTTCTTCCCATAGTCCCGGTACTTTTTCATGAACAGCTCAGGCTTTGCGTGACGGAAGGCGTAGATACTCTGCTTGACGTCGCCCACACAGAAATAATTGTTCTGCCCGTCCTCGATCCGGCTCACCGCTGTCAGGATTTCTTCCTGAAGATCGTTGCTGTCCTGATACTCATCGCACATAACTTCTTTAAAATGAAGAGCCAGCTCCTTCGCCGCTGCCGTCCGTCCCTCCTGCCCGTCGTCGCCCCGAAGGATCCGGAGCGCGAAATGTTCAAGATCAGCGAAATCAACGAGCTTTTTTTCCCTTTTTTTCTCCGCGAAGCGCCTGAGGAATCGCTCTGCGGTATTCAAAAGGGTCGTAAGCGGCTTTTCATTTTTCTTCATGACGTCGAAAGCCTCCTCGGCACTCCGGGCGTAACAGCCCCCCGCAAGCTCCTCGACGAGACTTTTTAATTTTGCCCTTTTCTCCTTGAAGACCTCCCTGAGATCCGGATCCTCTAAAGCTCCGGGCTTTTTCGTTGACAGCCGAATCGGCTTCCAGCTTCGAAGAAGCTTCGTCCGGCTTTCGCTGTCCTTTTTCGACGCGAGTTCTTCAAAAAAATCCAGATCCGCTTCCGCCGCAGGCAGATAGGCAGCAGGGCCGTTGAAGCTTCCCGCCAGCTGAAGGTTCTCCTCCGCCAGCGCGCAGCCTTCCCGGATCAGAAGCTCCGCTTCAGAAAGGAAGAACTGATACCAGGCGCTCTTCTGCATTTCCCCGGGACTCCTGATCCCGCATTCCTCCCGGCAGCGCTGAAGCCATTTATAAGGCCTGGGCTGGCTTTCAGCCGTATTGCAGACCTTAAAGACAGCCTCTTCCAGGGCTTTCTCCGACTTCCCGGTGGCGAAGGTCTCCACCAGATCGTAGAAATCTTCCCTCTCCCTCTCATCCTCCGCGGAAAAGCACTCTTCCAGGATTTCCGCCATGACGTCCGCTTTCAGGAGCTGGCTCTCCCCCTCGTCCGCAACCCGGAAACCGGGTTCCAGCTCCGTCAGGTGACAATAGGAGCGCACCAGAAAGGAGCAGAAGCCGTCGATGGTGGTGATCTTCGCGTTGTGAAGGAGCTGCGACTGCTGAAGCAGGCGCTCGTTATCCGGATCGTCCGCCAGGGCTCCGGCAATGGCCGCCCCGATCCTCTCCCGCATCTCCCCGGCTGCCGCCTTGGTAAACGTAACGATCAAAAGCTCATCGATATCCGCCGGATCCTTTTCATCCGTGATGAGGGAAAGGATCCGGGCGACGAGCACCGCGGTCTTGCCGCTGCCCGCGGAGGCCGCCACGAGGATGTTGTCTCCCCGCGTTTCGATCACCTTTGTCTGTTCACTCGTCCATTGAACCATCCCTGTCTCCTTTCTCCATCAACGCGAGGGCTTCCTCATCCTTCATCGGCAGAAGCCTCCTCACCTTCGTTCCCGGAAGCTTCCGGTCAAACCCGCAGATCCCGACATAGGGACAGAAGTCGCAGGCGCTCCTCCCCTGATAGACGCAGGGGTTGACTTCCGCCTCTCCCGCCATAATCGCCTCCGCGATCTCCCGGGCCCGTTTGGAGGCAAAAGTAAGGAGCGCAAAGAAACCTTCCCGGGAAATAGCCCGGGATCTCGCGCCCAGGGAGCCATCCTTTTTCAGCTCGATCGGATATACGTCCGATTTTTCCCCGGGTTTAAGCGCAGCGTCCAGATGGGCCAGCACTTCCGGCTCCGAAGAGACATACCCGGACGCCTTCATATCCGAAAGGATCTTTCCGGCCAGTTCCTCCCGGCTGATCCCTTCATCCGCCTTCTCGATCGGATCCCTTACCTCGTAATAAAAGATCCCTGCTGGCTCCGCCTCCCGGCCGGACTTGCGGAAAGTCTCGATTGCCGCGTCCATATAGATGGCCAGCTGAAGCTGAAGTCCGTAATAAACCGCAGTCATATCGAACTTTTTGGCTCCGGTCTTATAATCCAGGATCTTGATGTAAGCCTTTCCGTTTTCTTCGAAAGCATCCAGCCGGTCAATCCGTCCCACCAGCGTCATGGCGGCCCCGTCTGCAAGATCAAAGGAAAGGGCGTTCAGGTCTTCATTTCCCGAAAAGGACATCTCAAAAGCCGCCGGGACAAAATCTCCCCTTTTCAGCTGCTCCTGAAGCGCCCAGACAGTGGTCTTCACGATCCGTTCCATCCGCCGAATCTGATACTCGTTCCGGCTGCTCGCCGCGAAGATGCCGGAACCGTAGCCGGCGGCCGCGGTCCGAACCGCCCCGGCCGCCCGCCGGTCCCTTTCTTCATCTCCAAGCCCGGCCCAGGAAAGGCCGTCCGCCTTCAGCTTTTCCGCAAAATCCTCCAGGGCGCCGTGGACAACGTTGCCCATATCCATCCCGGAGAAGGCAAATTCTTCCCTCTCCTTCAGCCTGAGACCGTACTGGACAAAATGGGCAAACGCGCACTCGGAGAAGCGTTCCAGGCGGGAAGCTGAATTCACCAGGTATTGCCCGTAAAGAGCCCTGGCGGCGGCCTGTCCGATCCGGTCCTTCGGCTTATGGAGGGATGCCGCGTCCAGCATTGCCTCGGTCTTCGTGAAATATTCCGGGTTCCTCCGATACCAGGAAAAAAGTTCGAAGAAGGCCGGCGCCGGAGGATTTTCACCAATCTCCCCGAGACCTGCGGAGAGAAGGCTAAGGCCCCCCTCCGGACTCTCCGTCAGCTTCAGCAGGCCCTCCGCCGTCGAGGGATCCGCTTCGCTCTCAATGACAAGCCCCGGAAAGAGTTCTCTAACCGTCCCGATCAGGTAAGAAGGCCTTTGGACCTGCCCCTCCTCCGAGGCTTCCGAATAGGAGAGAAAGAGATAATTTCTGGGCTTTGTCAATGCAAGGTACATGTAAAAACGACTGATTGCTACATTTTCCCGCGGCGTAGGCTTCAAACGGATATCTTTCTTCCGAAGCTTCTCGCGGTCGGCTTCCGTCAGAATTCCGCCGCCATCCGACGCCTTCGGCACAAGTCCTTCATTTACCCCCAGGAAAAAAAGCACCCTGACATTCGCCGGCCGGCTTCGCTCCATATCCCCGGCCATAACCTCATCGGCGGAAGGCGGTATGATCCCCATCCTCTGCTCCATAAAGCCCGCTTCCAGAAGGGCCCGGTAGTCCCGCATGGAGATTTTCTCCTCCCCAAGAACCAGCACCAGCTTATCCAGAAAAGCGATGACAACGGCGTAGATCCCCTTGTATTCCCTGTAAAGATCCTGACGGCCCGCTTCGCCGAAGCGCTCCGCCTTCTGAAGGAGCTTTTCCTCCGCTTCGCCTGCCGTAAGAAAACGGTACAGCGCCTCCGTCTTATCCCGGACCGTGCTCCCCCGGACCGCGAATTCATCCGCCAGGGGATCCAGACGGGCCAGCACTTTCTCCCGAAGGGCGTTCAAAGCCGGGAGCTCCCCGGGATCTTCGTTCCGCCCGCAATAGATCCACTTCTCCCGCCACTTCTTCTTGCCCCGGATTCCCAGGGCGATGACGTGGTTCTCCAGCTGATCGATCTCCTCCGAAGAGAGGTCGGAAAAGCCGGTTCTCAGCATGCGGAATACAGCTGCCGCCGAATAATCAAGCGCGCAGACTTCCGCGGCGGCCCTTATATATTCGACAAAGGCATTTCTGACCAGTTCCCGCTTGGCGTCGATAAAATAGGGGATCCCCAGACCGGGAAAAATCTGCCGGATATAATTCCCGTATGCGGGCAGATCACCCGTTATGATGGCAAAATCCCGGTAACGGAAATGCTCCTCCCGAACCAGCCGCCGAATGCGCCGGGCCGCTTCCTCTACCTCCGCGTATGGATTTTTCGCGGCAAAAATCCGAATCTCCCGACACTCTTCCTGATAAATTGCTCTCCGCCTCCGGAAAAGATTGCTTTCCAGATGGCTGATGGCCGGCGCGCCGCCGTACCTCCCCGGCCCGTTTGTCACCCAGACCGTCGGCAGCAGCTTGACGCGCCTCTGCCTGGCGCTCTCCGCCAGAGACCTGGCCATCTCAAAGCTCATCCCGAAAAGATCGGTCTTCCGGCAGGGTCCCAATAAATCCCTGCCGGGATCCACGGTCACGGTGACGAAGACTTCCCGGGCCCGAGCCAGAATCTCCCCCACAAGGCGGAGCTGAACCGGGGTAAAACCGGTAAAGCCGTCGAGGATGACCGTTGAATCCGCCAGCAGCCGGGAAGAAGACAAAACCCTGGCCAGCCGGTCCGGCAGCTCTTCCGCCGTCATCAGCCGATGAGCGCCAAGATAGTCTTCAAAAGCCCGGTAGACGGTCCCGATATCCTTCAGCTTCATGGAAAGGGGGCTCATCCCTTCCTCCCGGGCCAGGTCATCCGAATGCACGTCGTAAAGAAGCATCTCGGAGATGAGGGACTTCATCTCCGCGATATTGCCCGGCTTGGCCAGATCCGCGCCGAAGAATGGAAGCTTTTTCGCAAGATCAAGCGCAATCTTCTCGAGGACAAAGCTCTTCCCGATCTCCTCCAGCATTTCCTCCTTACCCCGGCCGACCTCATCGAAGACCCTGTGGGCCAGACGGGCGAAAGACAGGACGTCAATGTTGATGAGTCCCTTGCGCGGATGCAGGGAGAGACAGGTTCTCTGGGTATCGTTCGTAAACTGCTCGGGTACAATGATGAAGAAATTCCGATCCGGTTCCTCCATCGACCTTCGTATCGTTTCTTCAAGAAGCAGCCGGGTCTTCCCCGAACCGGCTGCCCCGGCATAGAATTTAAGACTCATCTTCCCCCTCCTCATCGCTTCCCAGAAGGCGGTCTGCCGCCTCATCGTCGATCTCGCCGATCTTCTGCATCCGCCGTTCCATCGTCCGGGTCCTCTTTCTGAGCTTCAAGGCGGCGCTCTGGGCCTCTTCAAGCTTGCGCTCGGTCCTGTCCAGCTCCTCTCCGAACCTGCCGAACTGGTTCTTCACCGCCGCCAGAAGCTGCATGATCTCCACGGATTTCCGGGACAGCTGGGCGTTCCTGAAGCCCACCGACAGGCTGTTTAACAGCGCGGTTACCGTCGTCGGGCCCGCCGCGATGACCCCGAGACCCTGGCAGGCTTCCGTCAGGCCGTCAATGCGGAGGACTTCCGCATACAGGCCTTCCGTCGGAAGAAACATGACCGCGTAATTCGTCGTCGCGGGGGGATTGATATATTTGTCCCGGATCTTCCTTGCTTCCGAAAGGATCCGGTTCCGGAGTTCCTTCTCGGCCTCCTTAAGCGCGTCCGCATCCCGGGCTTCGGATGCGTCGACGATCCGGTTGTACATATCGGAGGGGAACTTGGCATCGATCGGCAGGAGAACAGGCTCGCCTCCGTCAGCGGCCGGCGGAAACTTCACCGCGAACTCGACTCTCTCGCCGGAATTCTTCTTCGTCTCCACGTTGACCGCATACTGGGAGGAGGGCATGGTCTCCTCGAGAATACGTCCCAGCTGAACTTCCCCGAAAACCCCCCGGGTCTTGACATTGGAGAGCGTGCGATTGAGATCCGAGACCCCGCTTGAGAGGGCTTCCAGCTCTCCCAACGTCTTATAGAGGCTGCCCAGCTGTTCGCTCACCGTCTTAAAGCTCTCATCCAGCCGTTCATTCAGCGAATTGCCGAGCTTCTCGTCGATCGTTCCGGAGATCCGCTCCAGCTTCTGCTCATTAGAAATCTGAAGCCGAAAGATGGACTCGTTAAGCGTCCGGTTCAGAGACTCGCTCATACCCCTTAAGGAGCCGCTCACCTCCTGGCGGAGAGAAGCGCTGTTCTCCGCGCCGATGCTGGCCGCGGAATCTACCCGCTGGGCAAGGCGGATCATTTCATTTTCCAGTTGGTTCCGGTCCGTGCCCCGGAGCACTTCCCGCTCGAAGGCGTCCTGGCGGACCAGAAGGACAATCAGAAGTCCCAGACACAAAGCAAGCAGCAAAAAAAGCAAAATAACCTGCCAGGTTTCCATGTTTATCCCCCCTTTTTGTTATTATTTTAGAACATTCGTTCTAACTGGTCAAGCATTAATTCCAATTTTTCTTCCTTTTTTGCCCGACGCAGCCGGGATATTGCCCGTCGGATCGCTCCGCGCTTCGCGCTCCCGCGATCCTTAACAAAAAACTCATGCTTTGACGCGGCGCTTCGCGCCGCAAGCATTCGTTTTTTGTTAGCGTCGCTCATGTCCGTGCTGCCGGTTTCGCGCAAGCGCGACCGGCAGCACGGACATGGCGACCAGGCAATATCAAAAAAAACATTATTCAAATCCAGAAAAATGTACTATAATGAAGCTACTATGACACGTTTTTTCATGGGCGGCTGCGGCCCTCATGATCGTTTCAGCAAAGGAAGGAGATCCTTATGGCACAAAGACCTACAGGAAGAAAGACGAATGTAACCTCCGGAGGCTCCGGCGTACACCGCAGGGGCAGCGGGCTCGGAAGCGGCCCGGTCGGCTCCGGACACATGGGAGGTTCCGGCAGCTCCGGCAGCGGAGGACAGGGACCCAGGCGGAGCAAGGGCGGCTTCTCCCCCCTGATGCTGATCATCGCGCTTGCGGTCGCCCTCTTCGGCGGCGGAGGCGGACTGATGAGCGGCCTTCTGGGCGGCAGCGGCGGCAGCAGCTACGACCCCGGCTCATCCTACCAGAGTTCCCAGAGTACACAAGGCTCCCAGAGTTCCCAATCCGGAGCGTTAAGCACCGCGCTCTCATCCGGCTCCCTGCCCTCCTACTACAGCCAGTTCCTCGGCGGCAGCACAACGGGAAGCGGCTCAGGCTGGAGCGAAACAGCCAATACCGGCAGCCTTGACCAGACGGTTGCCTCCGCCGCCAGAAAGAAATTCACCACCATCAAAGGAAACGGAGCCGACGTCGTAACGCTCATGGTCTACATGTGCGGCACCGACCTGGAATCCAACTACTCCATGGCCAGCAAGGACCTTCAGGAGATGACCAAGGCCTCCCTTTCCTCCAATGTCAACATCATCGTCTACACCGGCGGCTGCAAGAGATGGGCCAACAGCGTCGTCTCCAACAGCACCAACCAGATTTACAAGATCGAAAACGGGGGACTCAAATGCCTTGTCAGGGACGACGGCGCAAAAGCCATGACCGATCCCGCGACTCTGACCGCTTTCATCCACTACTGCACGCAAAATTACCCCGCCAACCGCCAGATGCTCATCTTCTGGGATCACGGCGGCGGCTCTATCTCCGGTTACGGTTATGACGAAAAATTCCCCCGCTCCGGTTCCATGTCCCTCTCCGGCATCAACGGCGCCTTAAAGAGCGCCGGAACCACCTTTGATTTCATCGGTTTTGACGCCTGCCTCATGGCCACTGCCGAAAATGCCCTCATGCTCTCTGAATACGGCGACTACATGATCGCCTCCGAGGAGACCGAACCCGGCATCGGCTGGTATTACACCAACTGGCTCACCAAGCTCTCCGCCAATACCGCCATGTCCACGTTGGAGATCGGAAAGCAGATCACCGACGACTTTGTCAGCACCTGCGCCGCCCAGTGCCAGGGCCAGAAAACCACCCTTTCCGTGATCGACCTGGCCGAATTCGGCGAGACCTTCAGCAAGAGCTTCGCGTCCTTCTCCAAGTCTACGACCGAGCTCATTAAGGGAAATGAATACCAGACCGTCTCGACCGCGCGAAACGGCGCCCGGGAATTCGCGACATCCAACAAGATCGACCAGATCGACCTTATCGACTTCGCCAACAGAGTCGGCACGGAGGAAGCAAAAGCCCTTTCGGCAACCCTTCTTGACGCGGTCAAGTACAACCGGACTTCCAGCAATATGACGAACGCCTACGGCGTCTCCATCTATTTCCCCTACCGCTCGTCCTCCAAGGTCTCCCAGGCGATCTCGACCTACAGCGCCATCGGCCTTGACAGCGAGTATTCCGACTGCATCCGGGAATTTGCAGGCCTCGAGGTCTCCGGGCAGCTTGCCTCCGGCGGCACATCCTCCCCGCTCTCTTCCCTTCTCGGAGAAGGCAGCAGCTACAGCAGTGAGATTTCCGCCGAGGATATCTCCAATCTTCTCGGCCTCTTCCTGGGCGGCGGCGGCGGAAGAAGCATTGCAGGCCTTGACGATTCCAACAACAGTTTCTTCTCGGAAAGAAGCCTGAGCGACGCGGAGACGGCGGACTACATTGCGGCCAACTCTTTTGACAGTTCATACCTTGCATGGCAGTCCTCATCCGAGGGCTATGTCGTCTCCCTCCCGGAAGAGCAGTGGAGGCTTGTCGAAGGTCTGGATCTGGCTGTTTACGTAGATGACGGCGAAGGCTATATCGATATGGGGCTTGACAACGTGTTCTCCTTCGATGACGATGGGAATCTCATCGGCAGCTGGGACGGCACCTGGCTCTCCATCAACAGCCAGCCTGTCGCCTACTACCACATGACGACCATCGATGGCGACGACGGCACCACGATCAGCGGCTACGTTCCGGCCTGCCTGAACGGACAGCGGGTCCGCCTCATCGTCATCTTCGATCCGGAAAATGAATACGGCTATATCGCCGGCGCCGAGCCCGACTATAACGAGCTCACCGAGACGGAGACGATCTCCAGGGGTCTCATCGAGCTCAAGGACGGCGACGTCCTCGACTTCATCTGCGACTTCTACAGCTACGACGGGGAGTACCAGGATTCCTACTATCTGGGCGACCCCATGACCGTAGATGGAGAGCTGATGGTCTCCAACACCGACGTCGGAGCGGACGGCGTTGCCCTCTACCGCTTCACCGATATCTACCAGCAGCATTACTGGACGGAAGCGATTCCCGGATAAGGCCATACACGAGAAAAAGCCTCAGAGTTTAATTCTCTGAGGCTTTTTTATGATATCGCCCGGCCTCTATGTCCGGGCAGACGGACACATTTGCGCGAAAACCACCATACAGACTTGCAAGACACCAGAAAAAACGACTGTTTCAACCGTACTATGCTGCTTTTCTATCTGATATCTGCAATCATTTTTTTTGTGATCCAGCCGTGTCTCATGCAGCGGCAAAGATCCCAGCTCTCTTTCCAGCTCTGATCCATCGCTGCTTCCCGGTCCCGAAGCAGCTGGTAATTCCAGTAGAACCAACCTCGGGCTTCAGCGAAGGACTTAAGCTCCATCTTCGCGATCAACCGATATTTTTTCCGCTGTCGAACCCGGTATTCCCGAAGACCCATAACAGAGTCTCCCATCCGATCGGCATATTTATTGCAGATGCACCACTCGCCGACAATCAGCGGAACAGCCTTCTGCACATGCCTGATCCGCCAGCGGCAGACGGCAAGGTAAATCTGATAAATCCGGGGACTGGCAAACGGAACGAAGTTCTCCATCGAAAAAATGTAAAAATGCGTGTCCAGCATCGTGTTCTGAAAGCCATTCTTCTTAAAAAAATGATTCCAACTCATGAGCCGGAATCCATCATGGAACACGATGGTCTTGTCCTCCGGAAGAATCGCCCGAAGTCTCCTATATGCCTCTTTGTAAAACTTTTTCAGAAAGCTTAAAGGAACATAACCGGATCCCTTCGCCTCCTCTTTATCCGCCGTTTTCCCGGTCAAAGGAACCGTTTTGCAGACGATAAAGGAAATCGGTTCATTTAAAACCTCGATTCCGAAGAGCCCTTTTCTTGTCCCATAGCGCTTTGCCAGCCGCTCCAGAACAGTCAAAGCATACTCCACCTCTTCAGGGTTTTCCCGCCACTTGCAAACGCCGGTCAGTCCTCCCTTATCATAACCATTCTGGCTTCCCGGAACTGTATGGAGGTTCAACAGTACCTTGAGGCCATATTGCTCGGCCCAGTCCATAGCCTTATCCACATACTCAATGCAGCTGACAAGCGGCGGCCGGCCGCCGAATACATGATAGGGCAGCGGAAGTCTTACTATATTAAGTCCAAAGTCCCGGATGGTCTGAAAATCCTTTTCTGAAATATAACTTTCCCGGTGCTCCTTAAGAAGCGCCTTGAACTGACCGGCCGGCATTTTTCTCGCCAGATAGGTCTCATCTTCCGCCTCGCAGCCCTCGAAAAGATCCGGCTTCATCCATTTTTCAAGCACAAGCCAGTTGCCCAGATTGGTTCCTCTGATCGTTTCCATAAGAGTCCTCCATGCGGCATTTTTTTAATATCGCCCGCTTTCCGAATTGGAAAGCGGGCATTCGTTTTGTTTAACTGCTCAGATCGGCCGCGTCGATTGCGAAGTCTCCCGCAAGATCCGGGCTGACCGCCGACACGTAATGCAGGTTCAGCGGATCCCCTTCGGCTTCCGCCGTCTCCCCGTTCGCGTTGGTCACGACAAGCTTCGCGCCGTCATAAGTCCAGCTGCCCGGATCGGAGATCCCGTAGGCCTCGAATGCGAACACATAGGTCCCGTCC
>JAILID010000080.1 GCA_024695465.1 Lachnospiraceae bacterium
ACGCCGCGGCTTTAACCGGTGCATCATAGGGATTTTTGAGAAACATTGATTTTACAGGCATTTGACAGACAGCCTTCAGGCGAAATGTGGATAGTGAGCGTTATTACTCGATATCCGATATCAAATTGTCATTTCCGCTTGAAGGCTGTCTGTCAAATGCCTGTAAAATCAATGTTTCTCAAAAATCCCTATGATGCACCGGTTAAAGCCGCGGCGTTTTCGCTTCTTACTGGAGCTTACTATCTCGCTTTGAAAAGACGCAGCCGCAGTAATTCTGCCGGTAAAGCCCGTAGTCCTTCGAAAGCTGCGTCGAGCGAAGATAACCTCCGCGCTTCTTAAAATCAGAAGGCAGGAAAGAAACCCCATATTCCCGTCCGACCTTCTCCCCAATCTCATTCAGCTTCTCAGCGTTCTTAAGCGGGGAAATCGTAAGCGAAGTCGTAAAGTAGTCAAAACCGCCCTCCTTCGCCCTTTTCGCGCTCTCCCGGAGCCGCAGCTCATAACAGATAAAGCACCTTTCGCCGCCCTCACGGCAGTCCTCAAAGCCTTTCACAGCCTCATAAAACTTCTTCGGCTCGTAATCCCCGTGGAGAAAGTTCACCGGATAGCGATGCGGCTGCTCCGCGATCAGCCGCATAAGCTCCTTCTCCCGCAGCTCATACTCCCCCGCGTCGGTGATATTGGGGTTGTAATAGAAATCCGTCACCATAAAATGTTCCGTCAGGTACTCCAGGCACCAGGAACTGCAGGGCGCGCAGCAGCTGTGCAGAAGCAGGGTCGGAACGACGCCGCGCTTTTCATTTTCCGAAACGATCTTCTCCAGCTCCTTCTGATAATTCACCTTATTCATTTATCCGCCGTTTCATACCTTCCCTTATAAAAATCCTTCCCATGCAGCCCTGTCCTTCTTTCGCGGTCCTTACATCTGCGCCGCGAACAGCTTCGCGAACCCGATGATCATCTTCTGCAGCAGGTTTTCCTTGATATCGCTTTTCTTCATCTGATAGGAGACCGCGCAGGTTTCAAGCACGTCGTCCCTGATTTCCGGAATGATCTTCGAACCGCACAGATAGGTTCCATTCTCAAAATGAAGATACAAAGACCTGTAATCCAGGTTGATCGTGCCGACAGCCGCCGCTTCATCATCGCTGACAAACACCTTCGCGTGATTAAAGCCGGGCGTGTACTCGTATATTTTCACGCCCCCGTCGATCAGATTCCGATAGAAGGATCTGGTTATGCCCCAAACCAGCTTCTTATCCGGTATCCCCGGAGTCACGATCCTGACGTCGACGCCCTTCTTAGCGGTCAGGATTAAGGCGTTCTCCAGCTCCGTATCAATGATCAGATAGGGCGTAAAAATATAAACATAGTCCTTCGCGTTGTTAAGGATATTCATATAGACGCTCTGGCCGGTGTTTTCATCATCGAACGGCGTCTCCCCATACGGCACGATGTAGCCGTCTTCCTCACCCCGAAGAGGCTCCGCCTTAAACCGGCTGTAATCTTCATCGGTCTTCCTGAGCGCGTTCCAGTTGGTGAGAAATAAAACCGTATAGGACCAGACGGCCTCCCCCCGGATCCGAATGCAGTTATCCTTCCAGTGGCCGTACACCAGCTTTCTGTTAATGTACTCATCCGCCAGGTTGATCCCGCCCGAAAAAGCAGTCTTCCCGTCAATGACCATGATTTTCCGATGATCCCTGTGATTCATGACCGCGCCGATGACCGGGTTGAGTTTATTAAATCGCAGGCATTTGATGCCTTCCTTCTCCAGCTCCTCCGCATAGGACGCCGGCAGCGTGGCAAAAGATCCCATGTCGTCATACATAACGCGTATATCCAGGCCCTGGGCCGCCTTGGCTTTTAGGATCTCATACATCCCATCCCACATCTCTCCGCGTTCGATAATGAAATATTCCAGGAAAATGAACTTCTCCGCCTTGCGCATCTCCTCCAACATGACCGGGTAACCAATGTCCCCCAGCTTATAATAGTCGAAGCCGGTATTGCGATAGACCGGATAGCCGGCTTTTCCTGTCAGATAGCGGATATCCCCTTTAAGTCCCGGCATCTTTTCATTGATATCCGCCAGGATATCCGGATCCTGCTGCAGATATCGTCCGGACTGCCCCGTCTCCGCCATGAGGGCCCTGGCCGTTTTGGAGGTGATCAGATTGGCGCCCAGCAGCAGAAAGAGCAGGGTTCCGGGTATCGGAAAAAGCAGGATCATAAGAATCCACATCATATCCGATGACAGATGCCGGGAGTTATTGATAATCGAAATAACCAGAAAGATACTAAACAAACGCAGGATGCTTTCAATCCACGCAAAACGTCCCGCAAAAAAATGGAACATGGACGCAATCAGCAGGATTTCCACAATCGCGCCTGCCGCTATAATTCCAATCCTGACCCTTTTCTCAAAATGTCTCATAGCCCTTCCTTTCCTTCGTCAAAAAACGTTTCCATTTCCTTGAAAGCCCCGTTTTTCGTCAAGGCTCTCTTGCATTTTTCCTATTATAACAGAACTATCGAAAAAGAACATATACAATCCGTTCTTGAGATGTATCCGCTGGGTATGGTATACTGACCGATGAAAAATGCCGCCCTGCGGATATAAACGTCAAACGGAACTGAAGAAGAACGGAGCTTTGGAAGGATGAACACGACATTTGCTGAACTTCTTGCCCGGGAGGGAAAACTGATCTATCGAACAAGAGGCGTGAGCATGGAACCCATGCTGCGCCAGGACCGGGATCTGGTAATCATCGAAACCCCTTCAGGGGAGCTGAAGCCCCTGGATACGGCGCTTTACAGACGAGGCAGGCAATATGTGCTGCACCGCGTGATCCGGGTAAAAGATGATTGCTATCTGATCCGCGGAGACAACACCTATACGATGGAGACGGTTCCGAAAAGCGACGTGATCGGGGTGCTTACCGGCTTTCAGCGCAAAGGAAAACAGTATGACGCAAACATGCGGGCCTACCGCTGCTACGCCCGCTTCTGGAATTTCATTTACCCTCTCCGCTATGGGCTTAGAATCTGCCGGCGAGCCGCGGGGAAGGCCGCCCGGAAGCTTGGGTTCCTTCCCCTCATACGGAAAATCGTAAAGTAGCTGCCAATCGTTTCCCTGAACGTCGTCTTCTCACCTTGCAATCACACTGTACACATAGGCCGCAAAGCAGGCAAAGTCCCCCAGTCTCTTCCGGTGCAGCCGCTCGTCCCGGCCGAGCTCATCCCGCCATGCGGTGTCCCAGCCCAGCATTTCCATGTATCTCGTGAGGCCGTTCAGATGGCTGATGACCGCATCGTGGCAGGCCGTGCGCTCCTCGTCCGAATGCTTCCGCTGCCCGCGCGGAAAGAGCTTCCAGTTTCCGCGGACGTTCGCGTAGGTAACCGCGACTTTCATAAAATCTTCCCACAGTGCGAGGAAGTCCTCGTCCTCCGTGTTCGCGTTGTCGAGCAGCATCCTGTAAATCTTGTCCGCCTCCTCGAACGGCAGCGCGTCGGACATCTCAAGGTACTCATCATACGTATACGTCTTTGCCATGTTTGTATCCTCCTATATTTACTTTTCATATAATCAGAGCCTCACAGCTCCTTCACATACCCCGTCGGCAGCGCCTCCCAGATCTCCTCCGGCGTCTCCCGGCAGCCGCTCTCGAGCCACTGCATGAGGAGCGTATTCAGCCCGCCGATAAAAAAGTTGAGCCGCAGCTGCTCCTGCACGGAGCCGGACGCGCCCATGTAGTCCAGCACCGGGTTCAGCGTGAAGATTTCCCTGGTGTCCGCATTTTTCATGAAAAACTGAAAAAAAGCCTTGTTCCTCTCAATATAGCGGAAAGTCTGGATAAAAGCCACCCGAAGGTCCTTATGATTCTGCTTGAGCTCCTCCCAGAAGAATCCCAGGATCTCCCCCGCGATCCGGTTCTCCACTTTCCGCAGCAGGTCGTAGATATCTTCATAGTGCCCGTAAAATGAAGTTCGCGTGATCTCCGCGCCCTCGCACAGCTCCCTGACCGTGATCTTTGAGATATGTTTTTTCGCCAGCAGAGCAAAGAATACCGCCTCCACTCTGGTCTCGGTATCACGACTTCGCTGGTTATTTTTGATGTTCATAAAAGCTCCTTTTTATTATCTTTACGCATGTAAATAAATTGACCGTTTGTTGACCTATTAAGTTTACATATGAAAAGATATTAACCGTTGAGCCCTTCTTCTTTTTCTATTATAGTATAAGCAGATTAAGATAACAAACGTAAACTTAATCAAATTTCAAAAAAGCCGACACAAGCATCAAATGAAAATACAGATCATACGAAAGGAGCCTTACCATGAATAAAGTGTACATTCTCACCGGCGCTGCAGGTCTTCTCGGCAGCAACATCTCCCGCTTACTTGTTGAGAGAGGCGAAACCGTCCGGGCCCTCGTGCTCGAAGGCGATCCGGCCATCCGCTGCATCCCGGAAGGCATCGAAATCATCCCGGGCGACCTTTTAAATCAGGAGTCCCTGGAAACCCTCTTCGACGTCCCCGAGGACAGCGAAGTCTACGTCATCCACAGCGCCAGCGTCATCACCCTGAGGCCGGATCCGAACCCGAAGGTCTACGCGGTCAATGTCGGCGGCACCAAAAACATCATCGAAATGTGCCTCAAGCACAAAGTAAAGAAGCTGGTCTACATCAGCTCCACCAGCGCGATCCCGGAGCTGCCGCACGGCCAGAAGATCAAGGAGGTCGACCACTTCCTCCCGACCGACGGTCTGGTTGGCTACTACGCGGTCACCAAAGCCGAGGCCTCCCAGGCGGTGCTTGACGCTGTTCGTAAGCATCCCGAATTCGACGCCTCCATCGTCCATCCGTCAGGCATCTGCGGCCCGAACGACTACGCTTTCGGCCCGGTTGCCCAGCTCATCACCCAGTACATGGGCGGCGACATGAAGATCGGCCTCGAGGGCACCTTCAACAGCGTTGACGTCCGCGACCTTGCGGCCGGCGTCGTCGCCTGCTGTAAGAAGGGCCGCCGCGGCGAGTGCTACATCATGGGCAACGAGCTTGTCACCATGAAGGAGCTCTACGAGCTGATCAACGACGCCGCTGACCTGGACATCCACGCCGCGATCCTCTCCAAGGGCATCGCCAATGCGGTGGTCAAGCTGCTGAAATTCCAGAGCAAGTTCACGGGAAATGAACCCCTCCTCACCGACTTCGGCCTCTACAACCTGACCCGCAACAACGACTACGACTGCACCAAGGCCGAGACAGAGCTCGGTTTCACCTGCCGGCCCTTTGCGGAGACCATCCGCGACGAAGTCCTCTGGCTCAAGGAGGAGGCCGCCAACGCTCCGGAGATCAACGAGGAGGTCAAGAAGACCGCCGCGGCGATCAGCGAGCGGGTCAAGCTCGGCGACATCGACAGAATTATCGTCTACAGCGACGACGAGCCCCTCTACACCATGCCGGTCAAAGCCAGCATCGCAGCCGGAATCGGCGGCATCCTGTTCGCTCCCTACGCGATGATCCCCGCCGCTATGATCGCCTTCGGCAGCAACGTGCAGGTTGAGCTTGAGAGCCATGACGGCAGGCGCTTCGACATAAAAGGCAATCTGATCCCTAAAGCCGGCAAGACTGTCGGCGCCATCAAAGATAAACGGTAATTTGTAACTGTTCAGCACCCCTCATAAATCCACGGCTTGCAGGCCGGAATGCTTGCATTCCGGACAAAAACCGCGGATTTATGAGGGGCGGGCAAGACGCGAAGCGTCTCTGACCGCCCTCATGAAGCGGCCGCCTGCG
>JAILID010000119.1 GCA_024695465.1 Lachnospiraceae bacterium
TAACCTGGTCCTTATGAAGAACTTCTTCGAAGGCATCCCGGGAACACTGTATGAGGCTGCCAAGCTCGACGGCTGCTCGCCGATGCAGATCTTCTACAAGATCGTGCTTCCGCTTTCCAAAGCAGCTCTTGCTTCCATCGGCCTTATGTTCGCGGTCACGATCTGGAACGATTACAGCACCGTACAGATCTACATCACCAATCCGACGCAGGTCAACTTCCAGTATCAGCTGCGAGTTATGATCATGGATGGTGATACGCCGACGACAGCTTACAAGGTATCGCAGAACACTCTGTACTATGCATCGATCGTATGCGCGATCCTGCCTTTCATGGTTGCGTATCCGTTCCTACAGGATTACTTCGTACAGGGCGTCAACGTCGGTGCCGTCAAGGAATAATTTTCGACAAGTATCTAACCGGCAGGAAGGCGGCCAATTGCCTTCCTGCCGATTTTCTTTAATAAGGAGTTTTGAAAATGCAGCGCATTATCTACGCGGGTGACAGCACCGTCACCTTCAACCATATCGCCACTTATCCGCAGACAGGACTTTCCCAGGGGCTGTCTCTTTATGTTAAGGACGATGTTTTTATCCGCAGCTTTGCCATCAACGGCAGAAGCACCAAATCCTTTATCGACCAGGGCAGGCTTCAAGCGGTCGATCAGTATCTTATGCCGGGGGATTTCCTCTTTATCCAGTTCGGGCACAACGACGAGAAGATGTCCGATCCCCTTCGCTACGCGGATCCTCATACGGATTACCGGGAAAACCTGAAGAAGTTCGTGGAGACGGCCAGGAAGCACGACGCGGTTCCGGTCCTCATTTCCCCGATTGCCCGCCGCCTCTTTGACGCGGCCGGAAAATTCCTTCCGGGTTCCCACGGCGAGTATCCAAAAGCCTGCAGGGCCGTCGCGGAAGAGACCGGCACGGCCTTTATCGAGATGACGGAGGCGTCTGAGAATTATCTCGAGATGCTCGGAGACTTCGCCTCGCGTCCGCTTTACGTCTATCCCAAGGACAATTCCCACCTCACGGCGCAGGGAGCGGCCGTCATGGCCGGTTTCCTCGCGGATGGACTCCTCAAGCTGGGAAGCCCCTATTCGGATCTTCTGGTTCCGAGAGACGCGAAGGTCATCGACGAAGACGACGCGCCGGCCCTTCAGCCCTATATGGTGCAGGCCAGGGGCGAGGCCTTTTCGGACCCCACGCTGAATCTGGACGCGTTTAAGAACGAAAAACAGGATTGAAAATTTGTATGAATAATTTCCGGGACTCTGATGCGGCCCAGGAGAAATTTGTCAGGTATTACAGGAAATATCGAAACAGCCCGATGAAAGTCCTGCTGGGATTCTACACAGGACAGTATCACAAATTTCTGATCAGCTGCTTCTTTTATTTAGTGAAACACTCGCCGGCGCTCTTCTCGCCGCTTCTGATCGCCAATGTGATCAACGGCGTGCTGGCGGGAGGGGAGGAGGCGAAGCGGACGATCCTTCTCAACGCGGGGATCTGGCTGGCCCTTCTGGCCATTCACCTGCCGGCCAATTATATGTACGCGATGTACCGCAGCCGGGTGACCCGCGGGACGGAGGCCGGGCTTCGAAGCGCCCTGGTCAGGAAGCTTCAGGAACTCTCGATTCCTTATCACACAAGGATGCAGTCCGGACGTCTTCAGTCCAAGATCATCCGGGATGTGGAGGCGATTGAGACGCTTTCCTCCCAGCTCTTCAACAATGTGCTCAACATTGTCATGAACCTTATCATCACGATCGGACTTACGGCGGTCAAGAACCGGGTGATCCTGGTGTTCTTTCTTCTGGTGGCGCCCGTCGCCTCCCTGACGGTCATCGCGTTCCGGCGCAGGATCGGCAAGGTAAACCGGGATTTCCGCCTGGAGATGGAGGAGACCTCCGCCCGGGTGATGGAGATGGTCGAGATGGTTCCGGTGACCCGGGCCCATGCGCTTGAACAGGTGGAAAATGAAAGGATGGCCCGGCAGCTCATGGAGACTGCGGAAAAAGGCTACCGGCTGGACATCCTGCAGTCTAATTTCGGGGCGGCCGGCTGGGTCGTATTCCAGGTATTCCAGGCGCTCTGCCTCATCTTTTCCGGCTTTATGGCGCTCTCGGGGAGGATCCTGGTAGGTGATATCACCTTCTACCAGACCAGCTTCACGACGGTAGTCAATCAGTTTACGGCGCTTATCAACCTTCTTCCGCTCATCACGAAGGGACTTGAATCGGTCACGTCCGTAGGGGAAGTCCTGTCCAGCGACGATGTCGAGCAGAATGAGGGCAAGGAAACGATTAAAGACCTGAAAGGCGAATTCGAATTCAGAAACGTGGGATATTCCTATCCGGGAACAAGCGACCCGGTCTTAAGGGACATCAATCTCAAGGTTCGCAGAGGCGAGATCGTTGCGGTCGTAGGCGAGTCCGGATCGGGCAAGACGACCATGATGAATCTTCTGGTCGGGTTCATGGCGCCGGAACACGGGGAACTCCTGATCGACGGGAAGGATATGAAGACGGTTGACTTGAAGTCCTACCGCCGCTATCTGTCCGTCGTGCCCCAGATGCCGCTCCTCTTTACCGGCACACTGCGGGACAATATTGCCTACGGCCTGGAAAACGCCTCAACGGAGCAGATTCTGGCCGCTGTCCGGGCGGCCAATCTTGAAAGCCTGATCGAGAAGCTGCCGCAGGGTCTTGACAGCATGCTGGAAGAACACGGGGCCAATCTTTCGGGAGGCCAGCGGCAGAGGATCGCCATCGCCCGGGCCCTGATCCGTGATCCCAAAGTGATCATTCTCGACGAAGCGACATCCGCGCTGGATGTGGTCTCCGAGAAGGAGATCCAGAATGCGCTTGCGCATCTGGTTAAGGACCGCACGACTTTTGTAGTGGCCCACCGCCTGTCGACCATCAAGAACGCGGATCGGATCGTGGTGCTGGACCGCGGCCGGATCGCGGAGGAAGGCAGCTATGAGGAACTGATGGAACGAGAGGGGCTTTTCTACCACATGGAGAGCCTGCAGATGAATATTTCCCGCGACGAAGCCGGCGCGTCGTAAGGGAAGCGGGAAGGATTGCGATACGCGGCCGCGCATGCATAAAGAAACAGGCTGTTTTCCCTAAAACGCCTGAGACATTTTGGACAAAGGAGCGTGATTTAGTGGATTTTCTTAATATTGACAGCCCTCTCATGAAATTTCTGGGAGTTGTGGCAGATCTTATGATCCTGAATATGCTGACTGTTTTGTGCTGCCTGCCCATCGTGACGGCCGGCGCTTCCTTCACTGCCATGCACTATGTGCTGCAGAAGCTGGTGAGAGGGGAGGAAAACTATATAACCAGGCAGTTCTTTCACTCTTTCAAGGAGAATTTTCGCCAGTCGACGATTATCTGGATCGTCATGGTTCTGGTCTACGCCGCCATGTTTGTGGACTGGCGCATTTTGAGGATGCAGGGGGATCAGTTTCCGGGTTTCCTGATCATTTTGCTATACGGAGCCGCCATCATCATTTTTCTCTACACGCTTTACATTTTTCCGGTGCTGGCGCGCTATAAGAACACGATCGGCGGAACCATCCGCCTGGCGTTCTCCATGGCGATCATCGGGAGCGTTACGATGCGGACGCTGGCAGCCGGGGTCCTGGTCCTTATCCCGATCGGGATTTATCTGGTTTACGACTGGGCTTCGATCCCGTTCCTGCTTTTAATGGGCTTTACGGTTCCCGGATATTTCCGGGCCATGATGTACAGAGGTCTTTTCAATAAATATGAAGGAAAGGAAGTATGAGCATGACGAAGGAAACAAACGCGCAGATTCAGGAATACATCGCCTATCTTCTGGCGAATTCCAGCGCCGAGAAACCCATGTGGAACAAGGAGATGATCCGCCAGGGGAAGAAAAACAAGTGGAACTACATTGACGGCTGCATGATCACCGCCATTTTGTCTCTCTATGAGATCACGGGCGAGCAGAAGTATTTTGATTTCGCGAAGGAGTTCATTGATTTCTTTGTCCAGGAGGACGGGACGATCCGGACCTATGACGTAAAGGAGTACAATCTGGACAATATCAACACCGCTTCGAATCTCTTCTTTCTCTACGACAAGACCGGCGAGGAGAAGTATAAGAAGGCCCTCGACCTGGTCCGGACCCAGCTGGACACGATGCCCCGGACGAAAGAGGGCAGCTTCTGGCACAAAGATATCTATCCGAACCAGGTCTGGCTGGACGGGCTCTACATGGCGGAACCTTTCTATATGCGCTATGAGACCCGTTTCTCCCGGATGGAGAAATGTCAGGACGTCATCCACCAGTTCAAAAATGTAAAGAAGTACATGAAGGATCCGCTGACCGGGCTTTATTTCCACGGCTATGATGAGAGCCGGGAAATGTACTGGGCGGATCCCAGGACCGGCTGCAGCCCCAACTTCTGGCTCCGTTCCCTCGGCTGGTTTACGCTCGCGCTTGTGGAGATGGCCCAGGCGACGGATGAGTCCCTCTATTACGAGAAGCGCTTCCTGATCGGCGTCCTGGAGGATCTCATCGACGCGCTGATCCCCTATCAGAGCGAAGAGGGGATGTTCTACCAGGTTCCGGATAAGCCGGAAGCTGAAGGCAACTATCTGGAGACTTCCGGAACCGCGCTCATCGCCTACGCGGTGCTTAAAGGCGTGCGTCTCGGCTTCCTTGCCCCGCGCTACGCGGCCGTCGGCGAGAAGGCTTTCGACGGCATCGTGAAGAAGTATCTGTCCAAAAACGAGGATGGAACCCTGAAGCTTTCAGGCATCTGCCTGGTGGCGGGCCTGGGCGGCAAGCAGAGAAGGGACGGGTCTTTGGCCTACTATTTCAGCGAACCGGTTGTGGAAAATGAAGCCAAAGGCGTCGCGCCTTTCCTTCTGGCCTATACGGAGATGATCCGGAGAGAGGATAACGAAGATGTCATTTGAGATTATTGAGGTTTTTGTGAGGAGCGTTACGATTGAGCGGATCAATGAAGACCCTTGTAAGAGCGTTCCCTGCCGCGTGTTCTTAAACGGCGAGCTTGTCAGGGAGACAGAGGACAACGTGATCTCCCTCTACTATTTGACTCCGGACAGCGATTACACGGTCCGCGTGGAGGAAGGAGGAGAGGCCGAAGAGAAGAGCTTTAAGACCGCCCATGAATCCTTCCTTTTGAATGTGAAGGACTTTGGCGCGAAGGGCGACGGGCTGACGGATGATACGGCGGCGCTGACGGCGTCCATCATGTCCTGCCCCGCGGATGGAACGATCTATTTCCCGAAGGGGAGCTACCTTTCCGGTCCCCTCTTCTTTAAGAGCCATATGACGGTCTGGATCCCGAAGGGGGCGTCGCTTATCGCCCAGCCGGATCGGAGCCGCTATCCGATCCTTCCGGGAATGATCCGGAACCGCTACGACAACAAGAAGGAGATGAGCCTCGGGTCCTGGGAGGGAAATCCGCTGGACAGCTTCGCCTCCTTCATCACGGCGATCGATGCGGAAAACCTCTCCTTTATCGGAGAGGGCTGTATCGACGGCAGCGCGGACAAGGGCGACTGGTGGAAGAATCCCAAGGTCAGACGGACGGCCTGGAGGCCCAACCTGGTTTTCCTCAACAACTGCCGGAATGTACGCTTCCAGGGACTTCATACCGGGAATTCCGCCTGCTGGTGCTTCCATCCCTACTATTCGGACGACCTGAGCTTTGTGGATCTGACGATCAGCAACCCCGCGGATTCCCCCAATACCGATGGATTCGATCCGGAAAGCTGCCGCCACATCCTGCTTCTCGGAACGACTATCTCGGTCGGCGACGACTGCATCGCCTTGAAGAGCGGCAAGCTCTATATGGCCCGCGAACACTGGCAGCCGACGGAAGGCGTTGAGATCCGCAACTGCCGGCTCGAATACGGCCACGGGAGCGTCACGGTCGGCAGCGAAATCGCGGGCGGCGTGAAGGATGTGCATGTGAATAAATGCCTCTTCCTGAAGACGGACCGGGGACTTCGGATCAAGACCCGGAGGGGCCGGGGAGAGAGATCCGTCCTTACGGGGCTGGTCTTCGAGAATATCCGGATGGAAGGGGTGAAGATGCCCATGACGGTCAATATGTTCTATTGCTGCGATCCGGACGGCCACAGCGCCTATGTGCAGGACCAGAGCGAAAAGCCGGCGACGGATATGACCCCGAAGATCGGCTCGATCATCATGCGGAATATCAAGGCGACCGGAGCGGAAGCTTCCTTTATCTGCGCTTACGGCCTGCCGGAAAGCCCGATCGGCTTCATCGACGCGGAGGACATCGAGGTGGAATTCGCCGCGGACGCTAAGCCCAAGGTGCCCATCATGATGGACGATTTCCCCGCGTTTTCCGGGAAGAGCTTCTATATTCACAACGCGAAGAAGGTAAGGCTGAAGGATATCCGGGTAGGCGGAGCGAAAGATGCGGAGCCGGAGCTTGAGGCGGTGGAAGAAAAAGAGATAAGCGGCCTTCGCTATGGCATCTGAAGGCTTGAAAGGAAAGAGTATTCAAAGGACAGGAAGGGAGAAATTATGGATATCAGATATTCAGCAAATCAGAGAGATGTAAAACGCTATACGACGCAGGAGCTCAGGGATGAATTTTTGATCACGGATCTTTACCGCCCCGATGAGGTGGTGTGCGTTTACTCGCATGTTGACCGCATGGTCACCTTCGGCTGCATGCCGGTTAAGGAGGAAGTATCCCTTGACAAGGGGATCGACGTCTGGCACAACTTCGGGACTTCTTTTATCCTGGAAAGGCGCGAGATCGGCATTTTCAATATCGGCGGAGAGGGGGAGATCAAGGCGGACGACGAGACCTTCAAGATGGCCTACAAGGACTGCCTCTACATCACCAAGGGGACGAAGAAAGTGACCTTTAAGAGCTCCGATCCGGCAAATCCGGCTAAGTTCTATATGGTCAGCGCGCCGGCCCACACCTCCTACAAGACGACCTTCATCCCGATCGAGAAGGCCAATAAGCGGCCGATCGGCGCGGTGGAGACGGCCAACAAGCGCGTCATCAACCAGTTCATCCACCCGGACGTCCTTCCGACCTGCCAGCTGTCCATGGGCATGACCGCCCTCGATACGGGCAGCGTCTGGAACACGATGCCGGCCCATACCCATGAGAGGAGAATGGAGATCTACATGTATTTCGAGATCCCGAAGGACAACGTGGTCTTCCATTTCATGGGCGAGGGAAATGAAACCCGCCACATCGTCATGCACAACGAGGAAGCGGTCATCAGCCCCTCCTGGTCCATCCATTCCGGAGCCGGCACCGCCAACTATACCTTCATCTGGGCGATGGGCGGCGAGAACCAGGCCTTCGACGATATGGACGACATCCCGACGGAAGAACTCAAATAAAAAAGTATGGAAAAACGGCGGCTGACCTAAGCCGCCGTTTTCTTATGATACCCTTGTAAATTCGAAGGATTTGCATTAGAATATAAAAAGAGTATGCTGCGGCCGGAGACACAATATGAAAATCCTGTTTGCAGGATATTTTCCGGGTTATCGTGATCTCCGGGCTTTGACGCGGAGCTCCGACATGGATGATGTCAGGAAGAAAAGGAAAAGGCTCATGAGGGTACTTGTTGTTCACAATCTGCACAGAACAGGTTCCGCCAGCGGCGATGACCAGGTGTTTCGCAGCGAAGTTCAGCTGCTGAGAAGCATGGGACATAAGGTTGCGGAATATTCTGTATCAAATGACGATTTTGATGAAAAGGGATTTGTTGGGAAAGCTATTATGTCTGCGGGAATGCTCTGGTCTGTCAGGCATTATTTAGGTATTATTCAGACAATTCAGAAGATGCGGCCTCATGTTATGCATGTTCATACTTTTTTTCCTCTTCTATCTCCATCGATCCTGTATGCTGCCCGGAGAATGAAGGTTCCGGTTGTCGCCACGCTGCATGACACCCGCTTTATCTGTCCCTGCGCCACCTCCATACGAGACGGGAAGATATGCAACCTCTGCGGCGACGGCAGATATTTCCGCATGGTCAGATACGGCTGCTTTAAAAAGTCAAGGGTGGAGAGCCTGATTGTCTCCCTGATATTCAGCTGGCACCGTTTCCGAAAAAGCTTTTACAGGATGATCGATGAATATATCTGCTTGAATGACAGCCAGATTCATCTCCTGAAGGAAATCGGTTTCGACGGAAAGAGGGTTACGAAAAAATATAACTTTGTCGCCGACCCCGGGACCGGCGGTACGGAGGTCCGGCCTCCGGGGCTTCCGGAAAGATATGTGGTCTTTTACGGCCGCATCGGCGAGGAGAAGGGGATCCGCGTGCTCATGAAAGCCTGGGAGCAGCTCCCGGATGTGCCTCTTGTGGTCATGGGCGGAGGTCCTCTGGAGAAAGAGTTCGTCAAATGGGCGGAGGACAAACCCAATATCTATTATCTCGGCTACATGGAACACTCCTTATGTCTGGCCTGCGCAAGGAACGCGGCGTTTGTGGTCATGCCCTCCGTCTGGTACGAAGGCTGCCCGATGACGGCGATCGAGGCGGAAAGCCTGGGGCTTCCCATTGTCGCGTCGAATATGGGCTTTTTCAAAGAAGCACTGGAGCATGGGAAGAACGGGCTGAAGTTCCCGGTTGGAAACGCTGCTGAGATGGCGAAGACAGTACGCGCGCTTTATGAAGATCCTGAAAGATGCGTCCGCATGGGCGAAGAGGCCAGGGCGGATTACGAGAAGAAGTATACGCAGGAAAATAATATCGCGCAGCTGATGGATGTCTACCGGAAAGCAATCAGAAGGAATCGGGTGAAACAACGTGCGCGGGCGTAAAGATGAAAAGGTGGATTTTGTACTGCTCTGGGTAGATGGCTCCGATGAGGCCTGGCTCAGGGAAAAAATGAAGTACAAGCCGGATGAAAGCACGCCGGATAAAGCGGCGGCGGACGCCGCGAAATGCTTCCGGGACTGGGGGACGCTGAAATACTGGTTCCGGGGCGTTGAGACCTGCGCGCCCTGGGTGAGAAAAATTCATTTTGTGACCTGGGGGCATCTTCCGCCCTGGCTCAATATCGAACATCCGAAGCTTCATATCGTCAATCACAGGGATTTTATGCCGGAGGGCAGTCTTCCGACCTTCAATTCGCAGGCTCTCGAGATGAATCTGCATCGGATTCCGGATCTTGCCGGGCATTTTGTCTATTTTAATGACGACACATTTCTGATCGGCAGGGTTCGCGTCAGGGACTTTTTTGAAGGCGGCCTTCCGAGGGACTGCGCCCTTATGACGCCGGTGTTTCCGGAACGCTTCGGTACCGGAACCGTTCAGATCAATAACATGGAGATCGTAAACGCGTATTTCGGCGGAATATCCGCCGTGTTCCGCAATAAGAGCAAGTGGTTTGCACCCTGCTACGGGCCGCATCTTTTCAGAACGCTTCTCCTTCTTCCCTTCCGCCGCATGTGCGGCTTTTACGAACCGCATCTTCCGAACGCCTTCCTGAAATCGACGTTTGAGACAGTCTGGGAGAAAGAGGCGGATGTTCTTCTGAAGACGAGCCGTTCGCGATTCAGGCAGAAGGATAACGTCAACCAGTGGTTAATGCGCTACTGGCAGCTTATGAGCGGAAACTTTGCGCCGAGGAATCCGAAAATCGGACAATTCTTTGATCTGTCCGGCGACATGGATGCGATTGAGAGGGTGATAAAGAAGCGCGGCTGCCGGATGCTCTGTCTGAATGACAGCGACGCCATCGCCGATATGGAGGCGAGAAAGGAAAGACTGCTCCGGCTCTTTGAGGAGCTGTTTCCGAAGAAATCAGACTATGAACGATAAAGGTCGTTCTGGATCATTTTCGGGGAGAAAAGAGGTAACAAGAGGTTTGCATTTGGCAAGGGCTTCATGTATAATCTACGAAAAGAAGGAGAGGCTGCCATGAAAAAGATATTGTATGTATTAATGACGATATTAGTTGTATCCGTTTTCGGGAACGTTCCGGTTTCTGCGGCAGGTGACGCACTTTCCCTCTCGATCAGCACGGATTCCTCGGATCTGACGGCGGAAGGAGCGGATATCGCGGTAAAGGTCGTCTACAGCGGGAGCGCCTCGGTCGGCGCGCTGAGCGGCAGTCTGGCCTATGAGTCCGATAAGGTATCCTTCATCAGCGCCGCAGCTTACGGGGAAGGAGAAGACGGGACGGAGTTTTCTGTAAAAGACAGTACCGGAAGCCTGGGATTCGTGTGGGCCGATGCGGACGAAGCGCCGAGCGGGACGACCGTATTCACCTTTTTCTTTTCCATCAAGGAAGGGGCGTCCTCCGCATCTTTTTCCATCGACAGCGCCAGCCTTAAAGCCTGCCGCGCGTCGGGGGACGACGTGGTTTATTTCAGCATCGGAGCCGGTTCAAAGGTCTCGCAGACCTTCTTTTCCATCACGCTCCAGGAGAAGACGGCGACCCTGTCCGTGGGCGACACCGCGGAGCTTCCTGCGGCAAAGGTGGTTTCGAAGATAAGCTCTGCCTCGGTCGATGTGACCTGGTCGTCCTCTGATACGTCTGTCCTCACGGTGGACAGCTCGGCAGGGACCATGACGGCCGTGAAGGCCGGCACCGCGACGCTTACCGCGGCGCTTTCAAAACAGGGTGTCTCGGATACCTGCGCGGTGACGGTGGAGAAGAACAAGGTGACGCTGACCGAATCCATGGTGTCTCTGGCCTATACCAACAAGCTCTATACAGGGGAGGCGCTGAAGCCGGAAGTGACGGTGAAAGACGGGACGGAGACCCTGACGGCAGGGACGGATTACAGCGTCGCCTACAGCAATAATGTCAATGTCGGCAAGGCGACAGTCACGGTTAAGGGCAAAAACGATTATGAGGGGACGGTAAGCCTGCAGTTCCAGATCGTCGCGAAGGCGATTACCTCGTCGATGATCGGGGCGATTGCGGACCAGACCTATACCGGGAGCGCGGTTGAACCGGCGCTCACGGTGACCTACGGGTCGAGGACCCTGGCGGCGGGAAGCGATTATACGGTAAGCTACAGCAGTAATACCGCGGTTGGAACGGCAACGGCCTTGGTAAGCGGCCAGGGGAATTACGCCGGGACGGCGAAGAAGACCTTTAAGATCGTAGAAGGCGCCCAGAGTACGGGCAGCTTCCCGGATGTGGCGGACAGCGGCCTTTACTATTATGACGCCGTCTACTGGGCGGTGGGAAAAGGCATTACGCTGGGCAGGGGCGGCTATTTCCAGCCGGACAGCACCTGTACCAGGGCGGAGGCCGTCACCTTCCTCTACCGCATGGCCGGCGAGCCGGAGGTGAGCGATGATCCGGGCTTTAAGGACGTCTACAGCAGCGATTATTACTATAAGCCCGTTGCCTGGGCGGTGAAGAACGGGATAACCAACGGCTACAGTACGGACACCTTCGCTCCGAGCGTAACCTGCAGCAGGGCGATGATCGTGACCTTGATCTACCGCTACGTAAATCAGCTGGGCGGAGATACTTCCATCTCATCCGGTGCCCCGACCTTCCCGGATGTTCCGCTGTCGGGCAAGTGGTATTCCGATCCGGTCCGCTGGGCGGCGGACAAGGGCATCACGCTCGGCAGGAGCGACGGCAAGTTTTATCCTGACGAGAGCTGTACGAGAGCGCAGATCGTGACTTTCCTGTACAGGTATTCAAAGCTTTAAAAGACAAAAAAGGAGGATCATCCTATGGATAATTGGAACATTGAAACAACCTGTGTGCAGGGCGGCTACCGCCCGAAAAACGGGGAACCCCGCGAGGTGCCCATCGTGCAGAGCACGACTTTCAAGTACGATACCAGCGCTGATATGGGCAGGCTTTTCGACCTGGAGGCAAGCGGCTATTTTTATACCCGCCTTCAGAATCCGACCAACGATTATGTGGCGGCCAAGATCGCCCAGATGGAAGGCGGAAGCGCGGCCATGCTGACCTCTTCGGGCCAGGCCGCTAACTTCTTCTCCATCTTCAATATCGCGAACCAGGGAGACCACATCATCTCCAGCGCCTCGATCTACGGCGGCACCTTCAACCTCTTCAACGTGACGATGCGGAAGATGGGGATCGACTTCACCTTCATCTCCCCGGACTGCACGGAGGAGAAGCTTGAGGCGGCTTTTCAGCCCAACACGAAGGCAGTCTTCGGGGAATCCATCGCCAACCCGGCCCTGACCGTGCTCGATTTCGAGAAGTTCGCGAAGGCGGCCCACGCCCACGGCGTCCCGTTTATCGTGGACAACACCTTCCCGACCCCGGTCAACTGCCGGCCCATCGAGTTCGGGGCCGATATCGTGACCCATTCGACGACCAAGTACATGGACGGCCACGGGGCGGCTGTAGGCGGCGCGATTGTCGACGCGGGAAAGTTCGACTGGATGGCCCACGCCGATAAATTCCCGGGTCTTACGACCCCGGACGAGAGCTACCACGGGATCACCTACGCCGAAAAGTTCGGCCTGGGGGGCGCCTTTATCACCAAGGCGACTTCCCAGCTTATGCGGGATTTCGGTTCGATCCAGTCCCCGCAGAACGCCTTCCTTCTCAATCTGGGCCTGGAGAGCCTCCACGTCCGCATGAAGAGGCACTGCGCCAACGGTATGGCCCTGGCAACTTTCCTCTCCTCGCATCCCAAGGTCGCCCATGTCAGCTATCCGGGGCTTCCTTCGGATCCCTATTATCCCGTCGCGAGCAAATATATGCCTGACGGCACCTGCGGGGTCGTCTCCTTCGAGCTTAAGGGCGGACGCGCGGCGGCAGAGAATTTCATGAAGGAGCTCCGCATCTTCGCCATTGAGACCCATGTGGCTGATGCGAGAAGCTGCTGCCTGCACCCGGCCAGCTCGACCCACCGCCAGCTGAGCGAGGAAGAGCTTCTGGCGGCCGGCGTCTCCGCCGGACTCGTCCGCATGTCCTGCGGCCTTGAGGCGGAGGCGGATCTGATCGCGGACGTGGCGAACGCGCTGGAAAAAGCCTGATAAAAGCCTGGTAGAAGCCTGGCCGCGGCGTAAAGACAAAAAAGGCATGAAATAAGACATAAAAAGAGGGAACCTCGCAGGTCCCCTCTTTCTTTATCCTTTTATCCGGCGTACATCATCCCGTCAAAATAGTCTTCCGCCGAAACGCCCTTCACCATTGGCGGCCATTCCGAGAAGTCCACATAGACCCTGATGTAGCGGCCATCCGCAAGCATAAGGTCCGCGTAGCTGGTATTGTCGCTCCTTTTCAGGACGAGCTCCGACCCGGCGGGGATCGTCTCCTCCCCCAGGACCTCTCCTCCCTCATCGGATACGATCTCCGCGCTGAGATCCTGCTTTAAGGTCAGCGTCCGGGGCCAGTTGAGGGTAAACCAGGGGAGATCCGGCTCAGGAAGCCCTTCCGCCCCCACGCGGCAGGCCGCGTAAGCGCTGTAGGTGCTCAGGATATCGCCGTGCACCTCCACATCGAAAGCCTCCGGATCCGACATGACGCAGCGAAGCAGGCCCTGCTCGTAATCAGAGGGATGGCGGAAGCCGCCCGGATAGAAGCCGACATTTTCCGGCACGCCTGAATCCAGCTGGTAGCAATCCAGCAGCTGGTAGTCATTATCCAGGGCTTCGCAGAGATAGACGTAATCCCTTCCGTCCGAAAGGTGGACCAGCATCGGCTCAAATGAGCTGAAGCCGGAGGTCGTCAATTCATCCGATACAACATCATATTTCTCGCCGTCGATAAAGAAGCTGTAGCCCGTCCCGTAGCCGTTCTCATCCATGTTTCCGTAAACCAGGAAGCTTTCCGGAACCCCGTCCCCATCGAAATCGGCGTAGGCCGGCGTCCCCAGGACAGTCTCGATTATCCAGCCGGCTTTTCCTGCGTAGGCCGGGTTGAAGAGCTTTTCATTTCCCGCAAACGGGACGAACACGATCTGGGCGCCTTCCGCATAGGAACCGAGGGTGTAGGCGTTGAAGTAGAGCGTCACCCCGTTGTTTTCGATCGTAAAGGGGATGTTCTCGTCCGCAAGGCCGGCCATGTATTCGGCCGGATCCGAGAGCTGGTTGTCCGGATAGCGGCGGTCGATTTCTTCCGATACATAGGAAATGAAACCCGCCTCGTCGCTTACAAGATCCGTAAGGCGGATCCGTTCCCCGCTGGCCGGATTGAAATTAAGGCCCAGGTAGGTCTCGAAGCCGTGGGCGCCGCCTGAGTAGCCGGTGGTGTAGGAGAGGAGCGAAAGCACCGCGCTGTCCGCGCGCCGTACGTAATACCGGTTGCTGTCGGAGAAGGTTGGGCTGCCGCCGGTCTCCGCCGCCATCTCCCGGGCCGAGGCGCTCAGTTCGTCGTAGGCTTCGATTCCGTGCGCTTCGGCTTCTGCCGAGCAGGCGCCAAGCGCCTCGGCCAGTGCCGGGTATTTCGCTTCGTCATCGGGGGAGAGGCGCGCTTCGCCCCACTCGATCTGGGCGTAGAGCACGTAATTATCACCGTAATCCCCGTCATAGCGGAATTTCTGGCCGATCTGGACGTCGATGGAGTCCAGATCCGGAAGCGGCCAGGAAGGCTCGGGCGCCGGGGTTTCCGTAACGCTCTCCGCCGCGGAGGCTTCGATGCTTTCCGTCCCGGAAGACGCCATGCTTTCCGCCGCGGAAGACTCTGCCGCGCTCTCTGCGGCCATGCTCTCCGACTGCCCGCCCTTTTCGGATCCAGCGGAGGCCGCGCCGCCCCCGCAGGCTGTCAGCAGGATTGCCGCGAGGATCAAAGCCATTTGTTTCTTTTTCATAGAATACTCCCTTCTGCCCCGGACGGGGCGTGTACTTTCTTTAATATTGGTAGCTGTTCAGTACCCCCATTCGCGGCCGCAGGCGGCCGCTTCATGAGGGCGGTCAGAGACGCTTCG
>JAILID010000175.1 GCA_024695465.1 Lachnospiraceae bacterium
TGATAAATCAGGCGGATCGCTTCCGCATCCGCATTCGGCACCAATTTTCCGTCGACGCTGTCATAGCCCAGGATCCGGTTATTGCCGAGATTGTACTCGCCCCGCTTGAAGCGTTCCCGGTAAGCCCAGCGCACATTTTCAGAAATCATACGGCTCTCGTCCTGGGCGATGGCTGAGAGAAATGAAAACATCATGAAGCATGCCGGGTCGGATGCATGCAGGTTTTCTTTTTCAAACCAGACGTCCACGCCGTTGCCTTGAAGAATCTTCGCGTAGTGCTGGCAGTCAACAATGTTTCTGGAAAAGCGGGAAATGGACTTTACCAGAATATAGTCGACTTTCTCGTCGAGGGCGTCGTCGATCATACTCTGAAATCCGGGGCGGTTTTTCGCTTTCGTTCCGGATTTCTCATCGCTGTAGATGCCGGCGAATTCCCAGTCATCGTGAGCTTGTATGTAGGACTGGTAGTAGGCTTTCTGTATCTCAAAGCTGTCTTCCTGCTCTCCCAGCAGAGTAGAGACACGGCAATAGGCCGCGACCCTTTTTTTATGACGATCCCTTTTTCGGCGTATCCGTATGATGTTCACTCCGAGCCTCCTTTGTTTTCCGGCGTTCCAGATACTTATTGTAGAGTTTGGCGACAGCTGCCGGATTGCTCCGGTCTTCTGTAACTCCGGATTTTACGGCAGCGACCAGGCCGCATTTCCAATATACCTTCATGATCCGGTCGTCCTGGTCCTTCTCCCCCAATGCGGCCATCCTGCGGCATTCTCTTTCATTTTTCTTATGGGGGCCAAATTCGATGTAATCGACAAAGTCGTCTACCCACCAGTAGTCTACGCGTTCAAATGCCGGATGCTCCCGCTTGATATCGAGCATCAGCTTTGCGGCTTCCCCATAGAGGGAACTCGTTTGTTTTTCTTCAATATCAGCAGGGTTCAGCTCTTTGTATGCCTCAAGAAGCGCTTCTTCTACAAAATGGGAGCGGATGATGAAGCCCCGGCAGGCATTTTCTCCGATCTCGCAGCACCAGCCTGCCGCGCGTGTGGATTGTACCGGAACGTTCCTCTGATAAAGAACAGATCCGCAATAGGGACAGCGAAGTTTCGTTCCCAGCGGATATTGATTACAGTTTCCGGCTTCGCCTCCCATCCCGTTGATCCGGCGCATTCTCATAATCTCTCCGCATCGCTTGTATTGTTTCTTGCTGACAATCGGAGTGTGGTGATTTTCAATATAATAGCTGGGAACTTCTGTGCTGTCGTTTGGAACGCATTTGTGGCTGATGTGGTTCTCCACATGGAATTTCTGCAAAAGAAGATCCCCCGCATAGCGTTCATTGTTCAGGAGATTGTTTACGGAGGCTGCCGTCCATTTTTTTCCTCCGTTCGGGCTTGCCGTCCCGCTCTCATGCAGATAGCGGATGATATCTTTGGTGCTCGTTCCCTTTTCATACAGTTGAAATATCTTTCGAACTACCGCTGCCTGTTCAGGCACGATTACATGCTCCCCGTTTGCCCCTTTCTCATAGCCGTACAGTCTGACCCATCTTGTCACGCCTGTTTCAAAGCGCTTGCGGACTCCCCAGATCGTATTCTCGGAGATCGACCGGCTTTCTTCCTGGGCAAAGGCCGCAAGGATCGTAAGGAGCATCTCCGAGTAGGCGGCCCGGGTGTCGATCTGATTGCTCTCAAAGACGATGTGTACGTTAATATCGATGAGATGCCTGACACAGGCCAGAAGCTCAAGGGTGTTGCGGGCAAAGCGGCTGATGCTTTTGGTCAGCACGAGATCGATCCTGCCTTCTTCGCAGTCCGCCATCAACCGCTGGAATTCCGGCCGCCTGGCCGCGCTTGTCCCGGTGATTCCCTCATCCGCGTAGATGCCGGCCATTTCCCATTCCGGATTTTTCTCAATAAGCTCCATGTAATGTTTGACCTGTCCGTCAAAGCTGGTTTTCTGTTCGCAGGAATCCGTTGACACCCTGCAGTAGGCTGCCACACGAAGCTTCTTTTTCTCCGCTTTTTCCGTTCCCGAGTTGGGTCTCAAAAAGATTTTTTGAACTTCCATATGATATCCTCCCTGCATTTTTTAAAATGAATGGCTAAAAAACGGCCTTCTAATTTCTCAGAAAGCCGTTTCTCAGCCTTTATCCGCTCATCTTTATTTATGCCGGAGCCCCGCCTCCTTAACGGCGGCAGCCATAGCCCGTTCCATAATCTCTTTCTCCTTTGAACTGAAATTTCTGCGGTGACCTCCCAGGGTCCTGTGATCCAGCAGCTCCTGTACCGCATCGTAAAGCTCTTTGCTGACGATTGCCTGGTGATGCCCTTCTATCAATACGCGGTTTACCTCTCCGCGATTTTTGACTCTTCTGCTAATTCCTTTTTTGTCAACGATCCGTATCTCTTTGTTGGACAGATAATTTCCAATATAGGCTTCGCTGCGCAGAAGGCGCACCAGACCCGGATTCGTCCAGATGCGCCCGGTCTCGTTTGCTGCCTCCATACGGTTCATTTCTTCCGTGATTTCACTGTAGGTATGGCACATTCCGGCCATATAGAAAGCTTTCTTTATGACGTCCGCTTCATTCCCGACCACTTCCCAGGTATGTTCCGGTCCGACCGAAACGAAGCCGTAGCGCGCTTTCTCCCAGGGCTGTCCTTTTTCTACATGCTCCGTCCGGCTCCAGCTGCTGTTCAGCGAGATGGAATTGCTCTCTTCCTCGGCGATCGTGGCAAGGATGCTCAGCATCAGTTCCCCGCCCATGGATTCCAGATCCAATCGCTCCCTTTCAAAACGCACATTCACCCCGCATTCCCTGAGGTGCCGGAGGGTCTGCACGCATTCGAGCATGTTCCTCGCAAAGCGGCTGATGGATTTGGTCAGGATCAGATCGATTTTTCCCTTCTCACAGTCTTTGATCATGCGGTTTAATTCCTTGCGGTTCCGCATCACCCGTCCGCTTTTTCCGTGATCGCCGTACAGGCCCGCGAACTCCATGTCCGGATCGCTTCTGATAAGCTTTTCGAAGTATGTACACTGGGCTTCAAAGGAGCCGTCCTGCGTATCACTCAACGAGCTGACGCGGCAGTAGGCCGCTGTTCTGATCTTTTGCTTTTCCATATATGCCACCTCGCCTGATATCTATAATATCACTATATCATAAAAAACGCCATAAGGATGCGGCATCCTGATGGCGTTTTTCAGACAATATGCTTAATGATAAGAATGAAAGACTCAGGCGTTCAGGATGGACATGGATGTCTCTCCGCTGATCATTTCCTTCAATTCTCCCCTCCATGCCCCTGCATTTATGCTATAATAGATGCTATCAGCGGTCTGACCGCTTAGCCCTGCCGGACTTATAGTCAGCAGGAGCTTTTGGACGCTGTTCATGAAAGGAGGACGATCATGATTTATAAAACCTTTAAAAATGAGAAAATCTCCCAGCTCGGCTTCGGCTGCATGCGCTTTGCGGCGGACCCGGAGACAGGCGAGATCGACCAGGCCAAGGTTAACGCGATGTTCGATCTCGCCATCCGCGAGGGCGTGAACTATTTTGACACGGCTTACCCCTATCTCGGTGGAAAATCAGAGCTTGCGATGGCTGAAGCCCTCTCCCGCTATCCCCGCGGGAGCTATTACATTGCGGACAAGTTCCCGGGCCATTCGCTGACCGCCCCGATCGACAACATCGCGCTCTTTAAACTCTCCCTCAGGAAATGCAGGACCGACTACTTCGACTTCTACCTCTTCCACAACATCACCGAGTGGTCTGTCCGCTACTATGAGAGCGAGGAATTCCACATCATCCCGGACATCCTGAAAATGAAAAACGAAGGCCGGATCCGCTATCTGGGCTTCTCCTTCCACGGCGGCCCGGAGCTCCTCGAGAGCTTCCTCAATAAATATGAGGGCGTATTTGATTTTGTCCAGATCCAGCTTAATTATCTCGACTGGACCCTTCAGGACGCGAAGAGAAAATATGAGATCATCGTAAATCACGGCCTTGGCGTCTGGGTCATGGAGCCCTGCCGCGGCGGCAAGCTGGCGGTCCTCCCTGAGACGGAATCCGCGAAGCTGAAGGCTCTCTACGAGGCCGAGGGGCAGGCCGGGGCCAGGCCGAGCGACGCCTCCTACGCCTTCCGTTTCCTGCAGAGCCTGCCGGGCGTCAACGTCGTCCTTTCCGGCATGAACGAGCTCTTCCAGGTGGAGGACAACCTCAAAACCTTCCGCGAGGCGCGGCCGCTGACCGACAAGGAGCGCAGCACGCTTTTTGAAATCGCGGAGAATCTCAAGAAGGGCGTTCCCTGTACTGCCTGCCGTTACTGCTGCGATGGATGTCCGGTCGGACTTGACATCCCTTATCTGCTCTCCTGCTACAATGACTACAAATTCGCTTCAACCATGACCCCCTCCATGCGCATCGACGCCCTGCCCGAGGAGAAGAGGCCTTCGGCCTGCATCGGCTGCGGCCAGTGCATGCATGCATGTCCCCAGGGGATCGATGTCCCCTCCGCGCTGGCGGAGCTCGCCGAGATGTACGAGAAGGGGCCGCATTGGATCGACCAGAGAAAGGCAAGAGCCAGACTGATCGAGGAGGATCTGCAGTAATAGAGAGGCTTATATAATAAACTTTGTCCGGGCTTCCGGACAAAGTTTATTATATAAGCGTTACCTGTTAATTGCAGCGGCATTATGCTGTTCCAAAGCCAATCCAATCAATCGATCTGTCTGGTCCGCCATAAACAGGGGAAACGACTCGCTCCTCACATTTTTATTGGTGTTTATGTGTTTCATTATCACACTTTTATTGTATCATCTCCGGGCAAAAAATGCAAAAATCCTCTCGTAAAAATCTCCCGCCTCCTCGTACGCACCGTGGCCAAGCCCCTCATACACTATGAGCTCGCTTCCATCGATCCCTGCTTTCAGCTCCCTAGCCGCATCGTTTCCCACGGTTTTGTCGTCGCTCCCCGCGATGATGAGCGTCGGCGCAGTGATCTTTGACAGCTCCTCCCGAACGTCAAAATCCAGGATCGCATAGGCGTTTCTGAAGAACCGCTCGTAGTCTGCAGGTTTTGTGAACCTGGCCAGCAGCGGGAAGAGATTCCTGTTCCTGTTGAGATACTTCCTGGAATACATTTTTTCGGCGGCGTCTGTCATGAGTGCCGTGTGATCGCCCCGCTTTGCCATCTCGATCCAGGATGTCACTGCATTTTTCACCACATCGTTCGCATATGGCGCCGTGACCGCCAGCACCAGTTTGCTGACCATCTCCGGATGGTTTATGGCGATGGACTGGGCGATCATCCCGCCCTGGGACACTCCGCAGATACAGGCTCCCCGGATCCCCAGGCTCTTCATGACCGCCGCTTGGTCGTCGGCCATATCGCTGATCGTATAGCCTTCCGGCATTTTATTTTTCCTGCTGAACATATAGACCGTATAGTCTTTCAAATGCTTTTGGTAGGGAGCCGCCAGGAGAAATGCCTTCCCCTTCACGGTCGCAAGTCCGTCGGACAACCCCGGAAGAACCACCAGAACCTTTTCTCCGGTCCCAAAGGCGGCATAGTACATGTCGGTATCGCCTATGGCTATGCATCCGTTTTTTATCTTTCTACCCATGACTTCTCCTTAATTTCAATACACAACATCACAAAATATCATAAACCGCCCCTCGCCCTGGCGAGAAGATCCAGTAGCCCCTTCTCCTTGATGATCGCAATGCCCTGCCCCTTATCGCCGACCTTCACCATCCCGAATATGTGCATTCCCTTCGGCGGCACTCCCAGCCCCAGGCTTGGGTTCCGACAGCGATTCCCATGGAAAACAGGCATATCTTCGTGAGCGCAAAATCCTTCCAGCTGCTGTTCTTCGCATACTTGTTACCCAGCTCCAACAACATTTTCATCATCATTAACCTCCCAAGGCAGCGTACAGCAAGACAGCTCACCTTTCTTTTTCAAAGACAAGCACCTTATGCTCCTTCAGATATTTTACATATGTCGAGCCGGTCCTGCTTGAAAAAACAATATGAACAAACTCCTCCTGCATCTCTCCACTGATATCTCTCAGCCGAACTATCACAACATTTTTCTCATCATCAACCTCACAGCCTGCGAAATTACTGTCGTTCAGTCCATCTGTACTAAAGTAGTTCAAGATAATGTCCTGAACTTGTGATGCCTGTAGTTCTACCTCATCTTCAGTCCCACATCCTGCCAACGAAAGCATAAGCACAATGCAGAGCAGCCATGTAATTTGCTTTTTCATGCCGCGTCCCCCCTCAAAAACCTCCTCATCCCATGGCTGTCTTTCGAGCCTCCACAATTGACAGGATCAGGGGTCGGTTAAAGATGCAGTGATGCGATGCGGCGCTTCTCTGAGTGTCCAGCGCAACAACGGTCACTTCTCCAAGTCCGCATGCAAATTCTGCCAGCTTGCGGATACCGGCTGCGTCGATCCCGTCATCGTTTGTAATCAGTATACGCCTGTTCATGAAAACCTCCGTTTCTGTCTGCAGCTTGATACATTATAATTATCCTTTTGCCAAAGTATGATGTCAGGGTCATAAGTTATCACTAGGCCAAGTGAACTATCTCATATAGTGCTCGTCGGCAACTACAAAAACTACATATGGTGGCTTTCTCCAACGAATAAGGGTTTTGACCTTCACATCATATATTTGAAAGCAACATTTTTTCTATGCAGCCGTTCTTATGATACATATCTTTATGATTGCTCTCTCTGCAGAACAATGCAACTTTCTAAATTTATCTCCGGTCCCGGCATACTATCCTCAACCCCATATTTTCATATGATAACCACCAGCATTCCCATCATGCTGCATGCCCACAGCATCTGCCGCAGATAACATAGCTTACTCCAAATGCGCCTATACCTATTATATCAAATCCAGACCATCAAATCATTGAGCTTTTCTCTTTTTTATCAATTTTTTCCTTTTCGGATCTGAAATAATGTCTTTACTTTTCCCGAAAACCAATAGTATAGCTCATCTGCCCGGACAGTATCTTGCTAAGGCAGACTCAGGTTGGGGAATTATTCAATGCAGAAGGCCAAAAAAGCCTCCTGCATTGTTTTTTTCTCGCTAAAGCAGGCTCCGGCTGCCTATTTTTTCAATGCAGGACGCCGTGCAAGCCCCCTGCATTGAAATTTTCTCGCTAAATTGGGCACCAGCAGCCGGATTTTTCAATGCAGGACGACAAACAAGCCCCCTGCATTGAATTTTTCTTGCTAAATCCGGCGCCGGCAGTCGATTTTTTCAATGCAGGACGCCGTACAAGCCCCCTGCATTGATTTTTTCTTGCTAAATCAGGCTTCTACAGACGTTTTATTCAATGCAGGACGCCCCACAAGCCCCGTGCATTGATTTTTTCTTGCGAAAGCGGACTCCCGCACCTGAATTATTCAATGCAGGAGGCCGCGCAATCCCCTCGCATTGAAAAAATCCTCTATTTCCTACCGTCACTTCCATCCCATAAAAAACCTGCCGCCCGGTTTTCCGGACGGCAGATATAAAATCAGAACGGGCTTGATTTGGGACAGAGGACGGGGCGAGAGCGGCCAATCCCAGCATGTTTGGTGTTAAAGAAGCCTATTCGAGTCCATGATCCTCCAGCTTCAGATGCAAGATACGCACCAGCTTCTTCCTCTCCGCCGTTTTCATGGATATTCTTGTCATCAGCTTCAGTTTCCTGCCCAGTATCTTAAGCGCATCCGGGAAAAAGGTCTTCTCCTCCAACAGGATCGTTCCGCATTTTTGAGCGAAGGCCTTGCTGTCATCGATCCCGAAGTACATCAGGGCACTGGTGTTGCCGGTCCGCTTGATAAACCAGTTCGTATACAAAAGGCCGAACTTGCTCGTGGCATCAAAAATCATCTCCGCCCCGGGAAAGGCATCCTTGCAGCTTCGGATGAAGCCGATGATCTCTTCCTCATGGAAATACTGGAACACACCGGAGACGATCAGGAGCGTCGGAAGGGAAGCGTCAATCCGCCCGGCCCATTCCATTCGGAACATGTCCCCGGGGATCGTCACTTCATTTTCACGTTCTCCGAACACCTTGCGCCTGGCCTCGATCACCTCCGGAAGATCACATGCATACCAATTGACCCCCGGAAGCTTGTCGTGCATCCGGTCATAGGCGGTTTCCAGTCCCGCGCCAAGGTAGACCACGCTGCATCCCCTATTTTTCCCAGCGAAAGCCATGACCATCCGGTCCATGTTATAGTATCGGGCTGCCGAGGCCAGGTTGCTGTACTGCGATGATCCTTTTGCGGCGTCATCCGGCAGGCAGGGTTCCAGCTCCAATGCTTTCTGATCCGCAAAATACTCAGGGAACTCTTTGGAAACGGCAATCCGTGCCGCCAGAGGTACGAACAGTGTATTGGCAACGCCTTCAAACTTCTCCATCGTCCTTATACCCTCTTTCTCAGATGCTTCTGCTGCGTTCCCAACCGTCACCGGCATCGGTATCATGGCGTACAAAATGAAAATCACAGACCTTGCCGCCCTGACACAGCGTCTCCGTTCGGATAAAGTCAGTGTAAGGGAGGTTTCCGTAGTTGATAATGTCGGCATGGCAGCACATCGAACCAAGCTTCATCAGACCGCGGGGTTTCAATATCTTCTCGTATATGCATTCATTGCATTCAAAATGAAATTCATTCTTTGGATCATCCTTGTGCCAGGTATAGCGCCAGCCCCTGCCGGAGCCTTTCTTAAAACCGAAAGGTACGATCTTTTTCATCAGGGGCAGAAAAAACCTCTTTCGCGCCAGCTTCTGCATGCCGGATGGGTCAAGAAACTTCCACATCTCCTCGGAGACGAGCCTGTATGCTTCTTCTTCGCCTGTTCCGTGTTTCTGCAGCGTTTCATACAGCGCTATGGATGTCAGGATCTGCGCCATGTGC
>JAILID010000179.1 GCA_024695465.1 Lachnospiraceae bacterium
CGGCGGGCAATCGCATAGCGGCATGGCCCTGTTATAAAAGCCCGTAAAGCAGAACGCCCATCACCGAAGACAAGATGATCGTTTTCGGCACCGTCCATTTCAGCTTCGCGAGGACGAAAAAGGCCGCCGCCGCGATGATCACCGCCCTGAAATTAATGCCCGCGGCCGTGAAAAAGTTCTCCCCGGAGAGCTTGATCGCCACCGCGGCGATCATGCCGATGCAGACCGGCCGGACAAAGCTCAAGATGTCCGTCATGAGGCTGGACTTGCGGAACTTCACAAAGAAGAGCGAGACCAGGAGCGTCAGTGTGAAGGCCGGCATCAGGACACCGAAGACCGCCGCGAGACCGCCCAGGAAGCCCGCCGTGCGGGTGCCCGCGAAGGTCGCGCAGTTGATCCCGAGCGGGCCCGGCGTCATCTCCGCGATGCCGATGAGGTTCTGCAGGTCCTGGGTCGTCATCCAGCCGTGGGTCTGCATCTCATCGAGGATGAGCGGGATCATGGAGAGCCCGCCGAAGCTTGTGAAGCCTATTTTCATGAAGGAGAGAAAAAGCTCAAGAAAGACCATCATTGAGCGCCTCCTTCCTCTTTATGTTTGAAAAATGTCCGCCAGACGACCGCCGCGGCCGCCGCCGTGAGGACGAGGGGCACATTTCCGATGCCGGTGAAGAGCAGCAGCGCGATCGCGATGAGGAAAATGACCAGCTTCCGCCGCTCCCGCACGATCTCCCCGCCCAGGGACATGGCCGCCGTGACGATGATCGGCACGACCGCCGCCTGGATCCCGGAGAGCGCGGATTTGACCCAGTGGTTGTCCTTCATAAGACCGTAGAAGATCGTCACGATCGAGAGTATGATGACCGCGGGGCAGACGATCCCCAGCACTGCCGCGATCCCGCCGGGGATCCCGGCGACCTGGCAGCCGAACAGCATCGCGTCGTTGGTGATCATGATGCCGGGCAGCGATTTTCCGACCGCAACGATATCTAAGAGTTCATCCTTGGTGATGAGCTTTCTTTTGTTGACAAATTCCTGCTCCATCTGCGCCACGATCGCCCAGCCTCCCCCGAAGGTGAAGCATCCGATCCTGAAAAAAACCAGAAAGATCATGGCAGCGGTTTTCAAATCATTTTTTTTCATATCAGTCTCCTACGATCGAGAAAGGAAGAGGCTTCACGATCTCCTTACAGAAATCGATAAATACCTGAGCCGCTTTACTGTCTTTATTTTCAGGCAATACTGCGACGCCGAACCGGTACGGTTCCGCCTCTTTTTCCAGCGAGAGCACATCCAGGTTTTTCATTTTTGAAAAATAGAGATACGTCTCGCCGCAGACCGCGCAGCCCTCCCCGAGCGCGGCCAGCTCGGTCGCCAGCTCCACGGTTCTGGATTCCAGGATGACGGGCGGATGAATCTCATATTTCTCAAAAATAGTGTCCGCGATCCTCCGCTGGTAAGACCCCTGCGGCAGCAGGATGAACGGGACGTCTTTCAAAAGCCTGAAATCAAAGGAACCGTCCGGCTGAATATTGTCCTAGCTGATCGCCGCGTAGGGCGAGAGGCGCTTCGCGACCAGCACGGAGCGGTCCGTACACAGCGGGACGAACTCAAACCCTTCCGCGTATTGCTCCAGGATCATGACCGCCAGGTCGATGCTGCCGCTTTTGAGCGCTTCCGGGAGTTCGCGGGAAACGATCTCCCGGTAATTAATCCGGATCTGCGGGTAAGCCGCCCGGAAAGCCGGGATGATGAGCGGCAGGAACTGCTGCGCCCGGACCGGCGGGATCCCGATCGTGATCTCCGTCTTTGCCAGGCTCCTCATGTCGTTAAGCGTATGGTTCATCCGCTCATACTCATAGACGATCTTTTCAAACGATTTGATACAGTATTCGCCCTCCCGCGTCGGCGCGATCGGCCTTGCGTCCCTGTTGAATATGCGGACCTTAAGCTCCTTCTCGATCCGCTGCAGCTGCTGGGTCAGCGCCGGCTGGGACAGGTTCAGGTTCTGGGCGGCCTTCTGGAGACTCCCGGCGCGGTGGATTTCGAGGCAGTATTTCATTTGCCGGATGTTCATTGTTCCTCCTCACCCCTCGTTTATATAAGTTATATCTTATGTATTACAATTATTAATAATGTTTGTATTATAGTCCGCTCTCCTCCTGATTTCAATACCCTGTTTCTGCTTTTTTGTAAAATAAAAAAGCGCATCACCCTCCACGGGCAATACGCCTGTCCTTTTTCGTTTTATTCGATCACCAGATCCTCCAGTACCCTCTTCGGCACATAATGCCGGTCCTTCTCATCCCGGTAATACCCGGTCTTCCCATCGACCACATTCAGCATAGTTTTCATCCTCCTCAGCTAAAAATCTTTTCATTTTATCAATCTACCCCTTTCATGCGCTTTCCTTATTGATTTAAACGGTCTTTATGTTTATAATTGATAAGTACTGTTGTTGATCCCGCAGGTTTCCAATCTCCTGCAGAGATTAACGTTCTGAGAGGGCACGCAGGGATCTGTTTAGGAGAATTTCAGCTGCCGCTGATTCCAAACCCCGCCCGTGCAGTCAGCTTGCGGGGCGATGCTTACAGTCAGCGTCCGGACGGCAAGGCTGCAGCCAGAGACGTATCTATATTATGAGAGGAAAGATCAATGAGCAATAACATTTTGTCCGCGTACAATCTTGACCGGAACAGTCAGGAAGAAATCGCCCGCTTTACCAATTATCTGCGGAGAAGAGGACGTATTTCTTCTCTTTTACCTTATAATCTGCTCATACTTGCGGATGATCCTGACGAACTGGAAAGCTTTATCGAAGATTTTTCGAGATATACTTTCGAACAGGGGAACGCCAGAAAGCACCGCGTCTGTATCTGCACGGAAGACGAGCTTTTCCGGCACAAGGCTACGCTCCCCCAGTGGCTGAGGAATACCCACGCCTGCTTTATCATGGCGGACGGAAAGCATCCCGCCTCCGAATGGCTCCTTCTCGAAAAGAATCTGACGGCTCTCCCCGGCATTGTTTTCGCCCTCTGCGCGACGAATCGGGACGCCGACGAGCGTTTCAAGCAGACGGAACAGATCTACAACCGAACCTTCTCCTACCATATTTCGCTGGGGACGAGTACGCCGGATACGATCCATCTGCGTCTTCTTTCCGAGCTTACGGCCCAGGGCTACGGACAGACGGACGCCTTTAAGGAGAAGCTGCATCGCTATATTGAAAAGATCTATCCGGAGTCCAGCCTCAAAAACATCACCTTTATCCAGGATCTGATCCGCCGGCTGATCAACAACCACATAAGCACCGATGACGATCTGGGCATGATCGGAGCCGGCGCGGTTCCCCCTCTGCCGGGTGAAGTCCGGAAACCGGTCAAGGAAAAGATTCTGCCGGAGGAGGAAAACTCCGAGGCCTCCTCTTTGCGGAGCCTGACGGACTTTCCGGCGGACGAGTCCGGGTTTGTCTCGAACGCCAGCCTTTCCGAAGGAATCTCAGAGCTGACCCGCTGGGGACGCGTTGACGCGCTGGAAAGCTTTCTTCATACGAATCCCTGTGAGGGAGCCGGCAAGCTGATGGAAGCGCTGAAGCTCATCTCGGACGGCATCCAATTCGCGGACGCCGGAAGATTCGAGAAAGGTCTTTCCTTACTCGCGTCCGCCCTGAAGCCTTCTGAAGAGGAAACATCCGGAAACAATTCAGAGGGAGTCTCCGAGGAAGCCGCCGCGGATGAAAGCTTCCGGCTCCTCACTGCCGCCGCGCAGGAAAGCTTCGCCCCCTTATTGGGAAGCGGCGTCTCCGCCGCCGAGAGGATCGCCTGGTGCTCTCAAAAAGGCTATTACCCCCTGGCCCTGGCGCTCATCGAGTCGAGAATGCCGGATGAGATGCACAAGCTCGGCCTCTTCTCCTACCCGGAAGATACGCTCGGTTCCTACGCGGAGGCCCACTGCGGCTCTTTCAGCAAAGATTTCTTTATTTACAGCCGCTCCATCCCCCACGCGCTCCAGAAGATCCTTCTGACCTCCAAGCAGCAGGAGTATGAAAACAAGCTTTTCTCTTTCTTAAAAACCCGAATGATCGAGAAGGCCTGGGAAGGACGGAGGCTCAGCAAGGAAGCCGTATCGCTGGGCAAAGTCCTCAAATTCCGGGATCTGGAAGAGAACAGGACTTTCCCCCTCACGCTTTCCGGCACGGCAGCCTCCAGGAGCTTCGCGTTTTTCCTCCTGCACGCCGCTTTATGCCAGATCCGAAATCTCTCAAACTACCGCTTTGATGAGCAGACGGAGCTTTCTTCCGATCTGATCAAAAATTCCATAGCGAGCTATCTCGACTGGTTTCAGAAGCTAAAAAGCGATCATATGGCCGCGCTCTGAAAGAGGCGACTTATAAAGGTTCAGGTGCTTTTGCCGGCCTTAATTTGCAGTAAAATGAAGGGCTGTTCGACTTTCTCGTCATCGAACAGCCCTTTTAGTGAATATTCAGAAGTTTCACTGTATAACCTCCTTTCGTATTCTTTTATTCAATTTTTCAGGTCCCCATCTATGGGTTAAAACCTTTCATTGGAATCTCCTCCTTTCAGGCTTATCCGGATTAAACTTTTCAGAAGAAAACTGCCATTTTCAAGATTAACTTAGGAGATAGGAGAAAACCTTTCTTTGTATCAAACATTCAGGAGAGATTTTCTTGAAGATTACCTATGCCAATGGACTGTACCTTCCTTTCTTTAATTTTTGTTCTCTTTTTTTCTGTCTCTTTTCTTTTGATGATTGTATATTACAACTTAATTCTCCTTTTGTCAAGTACTTTTTTGATTTTTTTAATGGTATTTTTAAATTGTCTGATTTGTATATTTCTTTCAAACTGCATCGCCAGCTCAGGCAGTTCCGTTTCTTGTATATTGGCTGTCAGCCAGATCCTTCTTCTTGACAATCCCGCAGCAATCCTATATAGTAGGTGTGCTGCCGGGGGTGCCACAGGCTGAGACGCAAACTGCGAACCCCTATCACTTGATCCGGTTAATACCGGCGTAAGGAGGTATTTTATGTTTTATAACGCTGAAGGCGGTCTTACGACCGTCGGCTATGTGCTGACTGCCATAGCCATCTTTGCTCTTCTCATCATCCTGTCTGTCATTGCGGGAAAAAAGAAAGCGGTAAACGCGAAACAGCTCGCTTTCGCGGCCGGCGCCCTGGCGCTTGCTGTTGTAACTTCCTACATCAAGCTCTTTCATCTCCCGATGGGCGGATCGGTCACCCTCTTTTCCATGTTTTTCGTCACCCTGATCGGTTATTGGTACGGTCCGGCAGTCGGTCTCATGGCAGGCGTCGCCTACGGCCTTCTGCAGATGATTCTGGATCCTTACATCGTAAGCCTGCCGCAGATGCTGGTGGATTATCCTTTCGCCTTCGGAGCTCTCGGAATTGCCGGTTTTTTCTCCAACCGCAAAAACGGTATGCTCTTCGGCTATATTGCCGCCGTATGCGGACGCTTTCTTTTTGCTGTTCTTTCAGGCGTCATCTTTTTCTCAGACTACGCGCCGGAAGGCATGTCGCCTCTGATCTATTCCATCAGTTATAACGGCAGCTACCTGCTTGCGGAAGCTGTTATTACCCTGATCCTGATCTCCGTGCCGGCGGTAAAGAAAGCGCTGGCCCAGGTAAAGACCCAGGCTCTGGCATAAAGGACTCATCCGGCGCGGGCAAGGCCGCGCCGGGCAACATCTTCTCAGCTTTTCCGGACAGTTCCGGAAATATCCCGGCGCAGGCATTTCCATAAGAAAACCCCCGGCAGCTTTCACTGCCGGGGGGCTTTTTATTCTCTGTTCAAACCTTCGATCAGTCTGTGATCGTAAGCTCGGTGTCTTTGTCGAAGAAGTGAGCCTTCTCCATATCAAGCGCAAACTTGACGGTATCACCGGTGCGGGCCGTTGTACGCGGATTGACGCGGGCGGTCATCTGGCTGCCGGCGAAATCGAAGTACAGGAAAACTTCGGCGCCGAGAAGCTCGTAAACCTTGATCGCGGCGTTGATGGTAGCTTCCGGATGCTTCGCAAGGAACTCCGGCTCATCATGGACATCTTCCGGACGAATGCCGAGAACGATGTTCTTGCCGTCATAAGCCTTCAGTTTGGCTGCGCGGGCGTCGGAAACGCCGAGCTTGAAGCCGCCGACCTCGATGGTCTTGCCGGCGCCGGAAACCTTAGCTTCCATGAAGTTCATCTGCGGAGAGCCGATGAAGCCTGCGACGAACTGATTGCACGGATGATCATAGAGGTTCTGCGGAGTGTCGATCTGCTGAACGACGCCGTCCTTCATGACGACGATACGGGTACCAAGCGTCATAGCCTCGGTCTGGTCATGCGTAACATAGATGATCGTGGCGCCAAGTCTGTGATGAAGCTTGGAGATCTCAGTTCTCATCTGGACACGAAGCTTGGCATCCAGGTTGGACAGCGGCTCGTCCATGAGGAAGACCTTCGGATTACGGACGATCGCGCGGCCCATGGCAACACGCTGTCTCTGACCGCCGGAAAGAGCCTTCGGCTTACGGTCAAGGAGCTTTTCCAGATCCAGGATCTTGGCTGCTTCGCGAACCATCTTGTCGATCTGGTCCTTCGGGGTCTTGCGGAGCTTCAGGGAGAAGGCCATGTTATCATAAACCGTCATATGCGGATACAGAGCGTAGCTCTGGAAAACCATGGCAATATCTCTGTCCTTCGGTTCCACGTCGTTTACAACTCTGTCACCGATCTTCAGGGTACCGGAAGTGATCTCTTCAAGACCGTTATCATGGGTATTCGTCCGGAAGATCTGACGGATGAGGATGAAGAAGTTGCGAAGTCTGAAGCTGTGATCGAGTCCAAGATC
>JAILID010000003.1 GCA_024695465.1 Lachnospiraceae bacterium
CCAAGCAGCTTTTCATCGATCAGCGCAATCGGTTCTAAGCCTTTAATCCGACTATACAAAGCAAGACTTGTGATCTCTTCTTTATCCGCAACGTTGTTGTAAAGATCATCCAGGTTTGTAGTATCTGACAAAGTTATCCCATATAATCCGCCTAATTCAATTCGTTCACTCTTTGAGAAATAATCCGGTTTCAGTAAAAACCTCATTGCTCCGAGATATGTGACATCAGAAAAAATGAATCCTAACTCTTCAAAACATTCTCGAATAATACATTCGTGTGCAGATTCGCCTTTTTCAATACAACCGCCAAATATTTCATATCTATTCCGCCATTTGTTTCGGTTTAGCAGATAGTCATTGCCTACTTTAACAACAGCAAGGCAGTGAGTAAATAATGGATCCTTCGTGAGTTCCTCCTCATCAATGTCATCTATAGAAATCAAAAAGTTCCCATCCTGATCTTTGCAAATATACTTATCGTTCATCATTTTGTTGTCATCTCCTATCATGCAACTTTTCCGTACTGCTCAATCCAGATTGCATCCTCCGGGAGAACAATCTTTGCCAGGCCCTTCCGGGCAATGTTGCGGAGCTGCTTGGGAGTAATTCTTCTAACTTCATTCGAAACCTGCAGCCATTCGTATCCTTTCAGGTAGCGGAGCTGCAGGATTTTCTTTTCCTGCCCGGAGGTGTACTGATCAATCAGGCCGGAAGCCTGGCGGATCAGTGACTCCAAAAGACGAATGCGGGCCGAAAGCTGCCGCGCCAGATCGTCCTTCTTCTCCAGCTTGCGGGTGAAGGCGGCCTCCTGATCAGCGGAGACCTGCACTTTGGTGTTCGCCATGCCGGAAGGGGAAGACAGCCCGTAAGCGCGCTGGTCGGCTTTTTGCAGCCGCCACCGGTATTCAGACAGGGCTTCATTGGCAAGGATGACCTGCTCAAAATACAGCTCGGTCGGGGTTTTTACATGGTTCTTTTTGGTTGATCTCTGAAGCATAGGGCTCCTTTCATTTCAGATAGTCGTCAATAATCGCTTCCGCATCCGGGCGAAGCGACGGGAAGTCGATCGCTTTTTTGACTGCCGTAAAGAGAGAGATCAGTGCCTTATCCAGAAAGCCGGGATTCTCATGATCCGTGCGGGCAAAGGGAATCGGCTCCGGACGCGTTGAATCGACCATGACCAGTTCCAGGTCCGCCGGCTGGGCGGAGGCTGGTAAGGCCGGATTCGGCTGAACAACCGCTGCGAGGTACAAAGTTCTTTTCCCGGGGAAATAGCAGCGGTAGATTGCCGCCGGGACCAGGTCGTCCAGATCCGGCCGGAAAGGGGACCGGTAAACCGATTCCGAAAGGGAGACGCTTTCGGGCAGATCCATTTCCGCCCTTTCTTCCTCTGTGAGCAGGCCTTCCTTTTCCATAAAGAGCGGATGCGCGGGGGAAGAACCGGGATCCCGCTGCCAGGACAGCTTCCGCGTCTCCGTTTCAAAACGCAGTTTCTCCATATAATTCAGAAGCTTCTGCTCCGATTCCGTTGCCTGCGTAAAATCGAAAGAGAGCAGCGCGTCCGCGGAGACGGAAAGACGATCGGCAAAGAGCATCAGCAGATTCGCCGCGGGGGCGGCATCCTTTGTGCCCTGACGCAGGCGGGCGAAATACCCGACGCTGACGCCGCAAGCGGCCTCCAGCTCCCCGATCTTCAACTTCTGCCCTTTGGCCAGGGCATAGATATTATTGATGAAACGATCCTTTTCATATGTCATGGATCAAGCACCTCCTGTCGCTTTCTATCATTATTATATAAGTTACGTTTAAATTGTCAATAGACAAAACGCATTTACATTTATCTACGATTAAAATTACGCTTGACTTCCCATTGAAAATCGTGATATACTAGGATCACGGAACCGTGGATAGAGGATGTCCACGGTGTTTTTAACCCTGATTTTGATGGAAGGAAAAACAACATGGTTGATTACAAAGAAGTACTGGTTCCGCTGCATGAAGAGGACTGGGAAGAATACCGGACGACAGAACCGGAAGAAGACAATCCTATAGAACTCCTGATGGAAAAGCTCCGGCCTACCATCCAGGCGATGGAGCCGGAGAAACGCCGCCGATTCTGCGCCGACTTAAAAGCCATACTGCCCGAAGATGACGGAAAAACAACCGGCCGGTTCTTCAATGGCTTTGCCAGCGCAAGCAGGCCCCGGGAGCCCGGCAAGGAGTTGGGGAAACGAATCATGGCAAAACGCAACGCAAACTATCGCCCTGACGAAGAATAAGGAGGGAAACCATATGGAAAAACGATCCGGCAACGCATCTTCTGAATACAATCCTGAACGGGGACTGTTCATCAACAATCCCCTGGCGCAGAACAACCAGGCGGGAAGCATGATTGCGCTGCCCGCGCAGGTTCTGCTCATGGCGAACGACGGATTTGCCAACCCGCTGGCCCATC
>JAILID010000017.1 GCA_024695465.1 Lachnospiraceae bacterium
GAAAAGCAATGGGGGCGCGATTGCCGGGAGCTTCCCGCATTTATCATCAAGCGCCTGCCGGTCCGTCTTACATTTGACAACAACTATTTTAACGCGCTCTACCAGGGAATCCCGACGGGCGGTTATACCCGGATGGTTGAAAAGATGCTCGAAGGCATCCCGGTCCGGCTGAACGAGGATTACCTGGCGGATAAGAAAACATTTGACGAGATGGCGGACAAGGTGATCTATACCGGTCCCATCGACGCCTACTTTGGATACCGGCTCGGAAGCCTTGAATACCGATCGGTACGCTTTGAGACGGAGCTTCTCAATATTCCCAACTTCCAGGGGAACGCCGCCGTCAATTATACAGACCGGGAAACCCCCTGGACCCGCATTATCGAGCACAAATGGTTTGAATTCGGCAAAGACGATCAGGGCCGGGAGATTCCGTCAACGGTTATCTCCAGGGAATACAGCTCGGAGTGGAAGCCCGGAGACGAGCCCTATTACCCGGTAAATGACGAGAAAAACAGCGCCCTGTATGCCGCTTACCGAAAGCTTGCGGATCAGGAAGAAAAGGTCATTTTCGGGGGCCGGCTCGGAGAATATAAGTATTATGATATGGATCAGGTCATCGCCTCCGCCCTTGACATGAGCCGAAAGGAACTGAACCGGGAAAGAGAATGAACCGCATTTTTTATATCATGGGGAAGAGCGCTTCCGGCAAGGACAGGCTTTACAGGAACCTGCTTGCTTATTTTTCAGGAAATGAACCATGCCTGAAACCCCTTATTTCCTGCACGACCCGGTCAAAGAGGTCCGGTGAGGAGGATGGAAAAGACTACTTTTTTACAGCTCCGGCAGCTTATCTGAAAGATAGGGAAGAGGGGCGGATCATCGAAGAGCGCGTTTACGAGACCGTGTACGGACCCTGGATCTACTACACTTCAGCGGAGCACATCGACCTTGCAGCCGGCAGCTATCTGGGCATCGGCACACTGGAATCCTTCAGATCCCTGTCCGCTTATTTCGGCCCGGAACGTGTCGTCCCTGTCTACATAGAAGTTGAGGATGGAATTCGTCTGTTCAGGGCGCTTAAGAGGGAGCGGGCGGAAGAAAAGCCGGGATACGAGGAGCTCTGCCGGCGTTTTCTTTCGGATGCGGAGGATTTTTCCCGGGAGAAGCTGGAAGAAGCAGGTATACAAAGGATTTTTGAAAACAACGGGGCGTTCGAGGATTGCCTCGATGAAATCATCTCTTTCATCAGGGAATTTAAGGATGCCTGAAATGTCGGACTCCTGCGAAAGAAGACCGCTGGGACCGCCTGTTGTATGCGGATTTGTACATGACAAGAAGCGGAAAAAAAGCTATAATTCATGGGAAATATAGTTTACGGCAGCAGAGCTTTCCATGAGGCAATCCGCAGACCAAACGCGTTATGAGCGTTTGCCGTAAACGCGAAAGAGGAGGCAAATTATTATGATTGAAAACAGAATTTACAATTTTTCGGCGGGTCCGAGCATGCTCCCGGACGAGGTGCTTTTAAAAGCGCAGAAGGAACTGCTGAATTGCAGCGGTTCCGGCATGTCGGTTCTGGAGATGAGCCACCGGTCCAAGGTGTTTGATGACATTATTCATGCAGCGGAAGCCAATCTGCGCAAGGTGATGAATATTCCGGAGAACTACAAGGTTCTCTTTCTTCAGGGCGGGGCGACCGGCGTTTTCGCTTCTCTGGCCATGAACCTTGGAAACCGGACCGGAGCTGCCGATTATATCATCAGCGGCAACTTCTCCGGCGGGGCTTATAAAGAAGGAAAAAAATACCTGAAGGACGCCAGGGTTGCGGCCACTTCCGAGGCTGATCAGTTCAGCCATATTCCGACGCAGGAAGAGCTGGCTTTGAATCCGAACGCCGATTATCTTCATGTCTGCTGGAACAATACAATTTTCGGGACCAAATTCCAGTATATCCCGGAGACGGGAAATGTCCCGCTGGTTGCGGATATGTCCTCCAGCATCCTCTCGGAGCCGGTTGACGTCTCAAAATTCGGCATGATCTATGCCGGCGTGCAGAAAAACGTGGCTCCGGCCGGCATGGCCATCGCCATAGTGCGGGAGGATCTTATTGGGAACGCTATGGCCATCACCCCGAAGATCTGGGACTATAAGATCATGGCGGATAAGGAATCCATGCTGAACACTCCGCCTTGCTTCGTCATCTACTTCGTGAAACTGGTGACCGACTATATTATGGAGCAGGGCGGTCTGGAAGCCATGAAGCTCAGAAATGAGGAGAAAGCGGCGGTCCTCTATGATTATCTTGATTCACAGGATTTCTACAAGGCGGCTGCCTGCAAGGCGGATCGTTCCATCATGAACGTCACCTTCCGTACCGGCGACGCCGAACTTGACGCCGCTTTCGTCAAAGGCCAGGCGGCCCGCGGTTTCAGCAACCTGAAAGGCCACCGGCTTGTCGGCGGAATGCGCGCCTCTATTTATAATGCCATGCCGAAGGAAGGCGTGGAGGCTCTTGTTGCCTACATGAAGGAATTTGCGGCTGAACATTCGAAATAAAACGGAAAGCAATTATGGGCGCCTTAACGGGCGCCCGCTCATATAAGTGAAACAGGAAAGGAGAAGAAATGGCTGTACTGAAGCCCTTTCGGGCGGTAAGACCAAAAGCAGAGTATGCGGCGAAGACAGCGGCTTTGCCTTATGACGTCATGGATTCGGAGGAAGCCCGGCGCATGGCGGAGGGAAACCCTTTTTCCTTTCTTCATGTGGATAGGGCGGAGATCGATCTTGATCCTTCCGTCGGCATCTATGATCCCGTCGTCTATGAGACGGCGGCTCGAAACCTGAGAAGCCTTTTGGATAAAGGGATCAATATCCGTGAAGAAAAGCCTGTCTACTACATCTACCGGCAGATTATGAACGGCCGGGCCCAGGCGGGAATCGTCGGCTGCGCTTCCATCGATGATTATGAAAAGAATATCATCAAGAAGCATGAGTTTACCCGCAGGGATAAGGAAGAGGACCGGGTGCGTCACGTTGACGCCTGCAACGCGAACACCGGGCCGATCTTTCTCACCTTCCGGGATGACGGAAGCGTGACGGAATTCACAGGCAGATGGATGGGTACCCATGAGAGCCTTATGAGCTTCCAATCGGAGGACGGAATCCGCCATACGGTCTGGCTCATTGACGATCCGGATGTGATCGAAGCGCTTGAAAAACATATGTCTTCGGTTCCGGCTTTTTATATAGCCGACGGGCATCATCGCTGCGCTTCGGCTTACCGGGTCGGGAAAATGAGACGCGAAGAGCATCCTGATTATGACGGAAGCGAGGAATTCAACTTCTTTTTAGCGGTGCTGTTTCCTTCGAATGAGCTTCGTATCCTTGACTACAACAGGGTCGTCAGGGATCTGAACGGATTGACAAAGGAAGAGTTTCTGACAAAAGCAGAAGAAAAGTTTTGGGTCAAAGCGCTTCCTGCCTGCCCGAAAGGGGCTTCAGAAGAGGAGCTGGCTTCTTTCCGGCCCGGGAAAAAGCATGATTTTTGCTGCTGTCTCGAGGGTCAATGGTATTTACTGACCGCTAAACCCGGCAGCTATGATGAAAAGGATCCCGTTGCCAGGCTCGACGTTTCCATTCTTCAGGATAATCTTCTTGCTCCGGTTCTTGGGATCGGCGATCCCAGGACCGACGACCGTATCCTGTTCGTAGGCGGGATTCGCGGCCTTAAAGAACTGGTGCGGCTTACAGAAAACGGCGCGGCGGCCGCTTTCGCCATGTATCCGACTACATTGGATGATCTCATGTCGATTGCCGACGCGGGCGCTGTCATGCCCCCGAAGTCGACCTGGTTTGAACCTAAGCTCAGAAGCGGTCTCTTTATTCACGAATTATCATAAGCAGGGTGGCGGGATGGAACTCTATATAGCCGGCGGTTGTGCTGAACACGGACGAAATTGTTTCCTTGTCAAGGGAGGAAGAACTTCATTTTTTGTGGATGCCGGGCTCATGAAGGATCCCTTCAGGAATCCCTATCCAAGACTTACGGGAGAACAGATAGGCGGAGCCGGATATCTGTTTCTTACGCATTGCCATGCCGACCATACCGGGGCGCTGCCTTTCCTTTTTAAACATGGATTTCGAGGGAAGATTATCACGACCCGTTTTACCAGCGAATGTCTGCGGCTTAAAAATGAAAACCTGGTCCTTATTGACCGTCTCAGCCAGCCGGGAGAAAGCGTCTCGCTTGGAGGCGGGCTTTCCGTACTATGGGGACGGAGCGGCCATTGCATGGGAAGCATCTGGCTGCTGGTAAGCTTTATGGACAAAAAGCTGCTTTTTACCGGCGATTACACGGAACATTCACAGGTTTACAAGGTCGATAAGATCCGCGGCATGCGGGCGGACGTCGCGGTTATTGACTGCGCATACGGACATACGGGCCGAAACGGGGATTATAATCTCGAAGCCTTTCGAAATGAAGTGGCGGATATGAAAACGGAAAAGCGTCCCATGCTGTTTCCGGTTCCGGCGCACGGACGGGGCTTTGATGTGATCCGCGAGCTGCTGAACCAGGAGATCCCGGTTTATGCGGATAAAAGCCTTATCAGCGAACTAATGGACACGAAAGACCGCGGCACCTGGCTCAGGAAGCGTTTCATAAGGAAGCTCAGAGGCTCCGTTCTCTATACGCTGGATCGTTATCCCGTCCTTCTCCCATTTGTAAAAAGCAGCCGCAGCGAGGAGAAACACAGGAACGCTGCGGAAAGAGAATCGGAAAGCCGTTATTTCACCGAGGAGCTTGAACCGGGACGGAAAATTAACGGCGCCATGCCGGGACGGAAGAACGGAAAGGGAGCCGCCGGGATCCTGATCCGGGATTCCCAGCTTTTCCGGTTCAGCAGCAGAGCTTCCGCGCTGGAGCTTTACGGAGAAGGCGGGATTACGATCCTGACCGGCAAGCAGCTGCCGGACAGCTACGCAAAGACGCTGCTGGATTCTGAACTGGCGGTTTTCCGCAGGCTTTCCGTCCATCAGAACGCCGACGAGCTGCTCCTTCTGAGGGAGAAAAATGAGTTCAAGACGATTGTGCCCTTCCATTGCGGAAGCAGCCTTACTTTTGATAAAAAGAACATTCAGGTAATGCATCCGGGTGAGATTCTGCGGCTTTAACCCGGAGACCGGACACGGGCAGGAGAAGCGCTGCCGGGGAGGATAGAATGGCAGGTTCATCTTTTGGAACGATTTTCCGGGTTGCGACATTCGGAGAATCACACGGACCGGCGTTAGGGGCGGTTGTCGACGGCTGTCCGGCCGGCCTTGCCCTTTCCGAGGAGGACATAAACGTATACATGGAAAGACGGAGGCCCAACGGCGGAGCTTTGTCCACGAAAAGACGGGAAACAGATGCGGTGGAGATCCTTTCCGGCGTTTTTGAAGGGATGACGACAGGGACTTCAATAGCGCTTCTTCTCAAAAATGAAGATCAGCGTTCCCGCGATTACGCGAAAATAAAGGATGTTTTTAGACCCGGGCATGCGGATTACGGGTTCGACGCGAAATTCGGCTTCAGGGATTACCGGGGCGGCGGCCGTTCATCCGGCCGCGAGACCAGCGCCCGGGTCGCTGCCGGAGCGGTGGCTCAGAAGTTTCTTCAGTCTCTGAATATTGAATGCCGCGCGAGTCTTTCAAGAATCGGCAATGTCGATGCTTCCGATCTTGAAGCCTGCAGTTTTCTTATTGAACAGTGCCGCGTCCGGGGCGATTCCGTGGGCAGCACCGTCAGCTGCAGCGTATCCGGTCTTCCGGCCGGAATAGGAGATCCGGTTTTCGAAAAGCTGGACGCCAATCTGGCCAAAGCCATGTTCTCGATCGGAGCGGTTAAAGGCTTTGATATAGGCGAGGGAAGAAGAGCTGCGGAATTATTCGGCAGTGAAAATAACGACGCATTTTATATGGAGGCCGGAAGGATTCGAAAGAAAAGCAACCATGCCGGCGGAATTCTGGGAGGCATAAGCGACGGATCGGATCTGAATATGACCGTCTATTTTAAACCGACTCCATCGATTGCCCTGGAACAGGAGACTGTAACGCGGGCGCATTTGGATACCAGGATCAGGATTGAAGGCCGGCACGATCCGGTCATCGGAGGCAGGGCGGCGGTCGTGGTAGAATGCATGACGGCTCTTGTACTTGCGGACGCGCTTCTCCTGAATATGGGAGCCAGGGCGGATCGGATCCGGAATTTTTATGGGATAGAATAAACGAGTGCTGCGCGCATTCGGGAGAGACGGCGCATAATGACGATAAGCCGGGGATATGACGCTTTGTCATATCCCCGGCTTATTTATGCAGGCGGGAGCGGAAAGCATCCGACATCAGAGACTGTGATCAGGATTTCGGCCTGCCGAGAACGGCGTCAATGAAATCAACGCAGGCGTCCAGAGCCTCATCTTCCGGGACGTCGCGGATCTCATCCGGAGCTTTCGCGATCTTGTGGAAGAGGATGCAGTTGGGTGAATCGATGAGCTTCGGTTTCCCCTTCATCGTAATATATTTATTTTCGTAGTTGATCGCGAAAGTGGTGATCGAACCGGTGGCGTTGTTGACGACAGCCATATGTTTCTGGTCCGGGAACAGGGCCAGATCCTTCGGATAGTCGCCGGCGGTCGGGAGAGCAAACTCCTTGCTGAGCTCGCCGGTTTCGGCGTTTATGGAGAAGCAGGCGACCGAATCGTCGCCGGCCGTCGAGGCGAAGATATAGCGGCCGTCATAGCTGAGCCGCATGGAGGAAGCGGCGTCGTGAGGATCCCTGGAATTGGAAAGCGTGGAATACTCATTGAGCAGTTCAAAGAGCGGGAAGCCGGCGCTGTTCAGATGGTATGAGTAGACCCGGATCTTGCTTGTGATCTGGCAGAGTACGAAAGCGAAGCGGCCGTCCTTGCTGAAATGGATGCTTTTCGGTCCTGTCTGTCCGCCCATCCGCAGGATGTCTACCTGCTGGAGACGGCTCGATACCGGATTGAGCCTGTAGATGACGATCTGGTCCAGAGCCTCATCCACGGCGCAGATGTATTTGTTGTCCGGCGTAACGCGGGTGCAGGTCACATGAGGGCGGAAAGAACGCTCTACCAGCGCGCCGGTTCCCCTGTGGAAGACGCTGTCCACCAGACTGCCAAGATGCCCGTCCCCGTGCGTATGTACGACGGAGACCTTGCCGTCGTGGTAGCCGGAAACAAAAAGATAGGTACCGGTCAGATCCGTGGAAAGGTGGCAGCCCCGCATGCCTTCAATGCTGATCGCGTTAATAAGGAGAAGATCGCCATCGTCTTCTATTCCATATACGGCAACGCCTTCGTCCGCAATGGAGTAAAGGTACTTATTGTTTCTGGACACGCAAAGATAGGATGAGTTGTTTACGGGCACGACTTTCCTGAGAAGCAGGTAACCTTCTTCAAGATTCACATCATAGATATGGATTCCCTTGCTCTTGCCGTTGGTGTATGTGCCGACATATGCGACATAGTTTTCACTTGCCATAATTATTCTCCTTATACAATTATAAGCTGCGTTTTTGTTAGCTATGCTGTAACAGAATGGCATGCGTCTGATTGACTGCATAGCTGTTATTATTATAAAACAAATGAATCGGTATTTCCATATCTTTTTTGTTTAATTTGTCCATTGATTGTTAAAAGGCTTTATTAGTAAAATAAATACATTACATTATATCCGAAGGGAGCCCCATGAACAAATTACTGAACAATCTTGAAAGAAAAATCGGGCGTTATGCCATCCCGAACCTGACCATGGTTATTATCGGATGCTATCTGATCGGCTATGTTCTCACGACGATAAACCCCGATATCGCTTCCTACATGACTCTTGAACCCGGCCTTATTCTCCGCGGACAGGTCTGGCGCCTTATCACCTGGATCGTCATTCCGCCCAGCGGCTACACGCTAAACGGATTTGACTCCATCTTTGTGGTTATCATGCTGTTTTTCTACTATTCGATCGGCCAGACTCTGGAGCGATCCTGGGGAACCTTCCGATATAACGTGTATATTTTCGGGGGGATGCTGGTGACGCTTGCATCCGCTTTCGCGGTCTTCTTCGTTTTTTCCGCGATTTATGGCGGGGCAGTATCAGTCGGCTGGTATTTCAGCACCTATTACGTTGTAACGTCCATGTTTCTCGCTTTTGCGGCTACGTTTCCGGACGCCGTCGTCCTTATCATGTTTATCCTTCCGGTTAAGGTTAAATATCTTGGAATCCTGTATTTCGGCATGATCCTCTATGAATGCGCCGGTTATGTGAGGAACATAGCCGCGGGAGGAATCTATTTCCTGGTTCCGATTATCGCGATCTTCGCTTCCCTGGTCAACTTTTTTGTCTTCTTCTTTTCGACCCGTGATTTCTCCCGTTACTCTCCGAAAGAGATGAAGCGGAAGAGAGATTTTGCCCGGAAGATGGAAGCCGGGAGAAGAGCTTTTGCTGAAAATGAAAGACAGGTCGGAAATCGAAGAGGAGTCTCTTTTTCGGGAGGGAAATCATTTGAAAGCGCTGACGGGACTGCCGGAAAGGGTTTTGCCCGGCATCGCTGCGAGATCTGCGGCCGGACCGAGCTTTCGGACCCGGATCTTGAATTTCGATATTGTTCCAGGTGCGAGGGCAGCCATGAGTACTGCATGGATCATCTCTACACGCACAGGCACATTATAGCAGCTAAAAACGGCGGCAGTGAAGACTGACCGGAAAAAGATAAAGGAGATTTATTATGGAAAAGAAACCCTTTGTATCCCGCGAAAAACTGGAGGAAATAGCCCGTTCCATACCGACCCCGTTCCATATCTACGATGAAGCCGGTCTCAGGCAGAATATCCGCGACATACATAAGGCTTTCGCCTGGAACAAAGGCTTTCGGGAATATTTTGCCGTCAAGGCCGAACCCAACCCGGTTATCCTGAATATTCTTAAGGAGGAGGGCTGCGGCTGTGACTGCTCTTCTCTCACCGAGCTTATGATGGCGAAGGCTGTCGGCTGCAGCGGAGAACTGACCATGTTTTCATCTAATGATACGCCGCCGGAGGAATATGCGTACGCTTCGGAAATGGGCGCGATCGTCAATCTTGATGATCTTACAATGATCGATTGTTATGAAAAAGCTGTGGGAAAGTTTCCCAGGACGATGTGCTGCCGCTATAATCCCGGCGGAATTTTCAAGGTCAGCAACGATATCATGGACAATCCCGGAGACGCCAAATACGGAATGACGACCGACCAGCTCTTCCGGGCTTATTGGATCCTTAAGGAAAAAGGGGTGGAGCATTTCGGACTCCACAGCTTCCTTGTCAGCAACGCGGTGACCAACAATTATTATCCTATGCTGGCTAAGCTTCTTTTCGAACTGGCGGCTGCCCTCAAGAAAGAAACCGGAGTCCATATCTCCTTTATCAATCTGTCCGGAGGAATCGGGATTCCCTACCGTCCGGGTCAGGAGCCGAACGATATCTTCTCAATTGGCGAAGGCGTCCGCAAGGCTTATGAGGAGGTGCTGGTTCCGGCCGGTATGGACGACGTGGCGATCTATACGGAAATGGGACGCTATGTTACGGGACCCTACGGGGCGTTAGTGACCCGCGCCATCCATGAAAAGCACATCATGAAGGAGTATATCGGAGTCGACGCCTGCGCTGTCAACCTGATGCGTCCGGCCATGTATGGGGCTTATCATCATATCACGGTTATGGGCAAGGAGGACGCCCCTTTGACGAATTTATACGATGTGACCGGATCTCTTTGTGAAAACAACGATAAATTCGCCATTGACCGCATGCTTCCGAAAATCGAGATCGGAGATCTTTTGTATATACATGATACCGGCGCCCATGGTTTTGCAATGGGTTATAATTACAACGGCAAGCTTCGTTCGTCCGAGGTGCTGCTTCACGAAGACGGGACCTTTGAGATGATTCGGAGGGCTGAAACGCCGGCGGATTATTTCGCCACCTTCAGCAGCCTTCCGATTTACGAAAAGCTTGTCGAGGAATCGAAAAAACGGAGGTGATGGTTTATGGAATAAGACAGTTCCTTCTATGGCGTCGGTAGAGGCATATGGTTTTCATTTTTTGATGCCATGTGCTGCATGATTACTGGAAATGATTATTGGCAAACGAAGTACACTTCATAGGAGGAAAAATTGAACTTAAAAACTTTCAGGTCAGATAAAAACCCGATTCTATTAAGGAAAACAGTAAAGACGTTTTTTACTGTTTTCCTTATAGCTCTATTGATGATCAGTGTCGGCCGGCAGTCTGTAAGCGGCGGAAGCGAGGATGCGATTTACGCCGACGGGTATACCTGGGAAAGCGTTTATCCCGAGTGGGCTTCGGGATACGGCTGGACCCATGGCGGAGAACTCAGGAAGCTTAGAGACGACGAGTATATTTACGGCGCAAAAAGCAAGTTGAATATTTCCCATACGCCGCTGAATAAGCCGATTACCGTGCATTCCGGAGAGGTCTGGCATCTGGTAACGAATGTCGGAATGGGTTTTTCTGATCTGTCCTGCGTTGTGATTTTAAATTCAGCAGGAAAACTTCTCTGGTCACAAAAATGTATGTCCACCCCGGTAGACGGTATTTACTTTACGGTTCCGGAGGGGGGCAGCAAAATGTACCTTACCTATCTAAATAGTCAAAAGTTTGTTCTGGAAAAGAAAATCAGGGGTAAAGACGCCGTATACGACATTAAGAATGATACTGCCCTTATGGCCTTTTGTTCCGGTAAAGCTCACCCGAAGGAAAATGATAAAGCATATCTTATCTTTTGCGCGGATGACCTGAGGAAGGATATCGATGTCTATGAGAAGATCTTTGAGGAAGCCGGCCTGCCTCTTTGCATTGCCGCCATCGCTGACAGCCTTTCGAACGTGACGTCAGGAGGCAGGGAAACGAATCTGGAACTTTGCAGAAGAGTTGAACAGAGGGGCGGCGAGATCCTTTGCCACAGCGACGTCGTCATCACCAGAAATAATCAGTATGATTCTGAACTGATCTACAAGCAGTTTGTGGGGAATAAATCTGTTTTGACCTCATACGGATTTGATGTCGACGGTATCATCGAAGCCGGCGGGGCCGGAACCAATACTGCCGATAGGGAAAGACTGTATCGATGGACAGAAGCCTTCTATTCTTACAGTGATCTGTACGGAAAGAAGGATCCCTATTACCACCCCAGATACGGAATGGCCGGAAAGAGCGTAAACAGCATTAAGCAGCAAATTGATATTGCAATCAATAAAAAGGAAATGATGGTTCTGTTCTGGCATGATCAGTCTGAGATATCCGCCGGCGCCATGCGGGAGATTCTCTCTTATGTTAAATCACTGCCGTCGTCCAAGGTCGAAGTGACAACTTATCGAAAGTACTATGCGTAAGTTCTGTGCAGATGTTCTTTTTGGGAAATTGTGTTCGTATAATGCGCTGATTCTCATTTTTCGGTGAATGCGCCGAGTGAATCCGCTTCATCCGTTTTCCTCTTAGAGCGGAGAGGATTCGAGAAGAGATCCAAAGAGATGAAAGTCTTTTCGTTCCCTGTAGTTTATCGAAGCGATCTGTAAAAGAAGCTTGCAAAAATAATTTTCGTGTAGTATAATTAAATGGTTGCTGATAGAGATGGTCCGCTTTCGGGAGATGATTCGCGTAAACGCGCATGGCGCGTTTACCAGAAAAGACGTCGTTTTCAGCCGATGTGCCCGTTATGAACATCCAGATAGAAAAAGGAGAAATGAAATGACAGAAATCATCAGGGAAATTGAGAGCGCGCAGCTTAAGGATGGCATTGCGGACTTCCGGGTAGGCGATACCGTACGCGTCCACGGAAAGATCAAAGAAGGAAACCGGGAGAGAATCCAGATTTTCGAAGGAATTGTCATGAAGCGTCAGGGCGGCTCCAACCGGGCGACCTTTACGGTTCGTAAGATTTCAAGCGGGATCGGCGTTGAGAAAACCTGGCCGCTGCACAGCCCTAACGTTGCCAGAATTGAGCTTGTCCGTCACGGCAAAGTAAGACGCGCCAAGCTGAACTACTTAAGAGAGCGTACCGGCAAGAGGGCTAGGGTTAAGGAAATTATCAAATAAGTATAGCAGCAAAAGGGACATTTACAATTTGTTTGTATTTGTCCCTTTTCCGTTCAGCAGGAGTATAGAGTATGAATAAGAGAGACAGCGGAAGCTGGAGGGGGAGCCGAAAACCTTTCTGGTTTAAGTACTTAGTGGAATTTGCGTTTGTCCTTCTGTTATCCGGAATATTTACCTTCGGTTTTTGTCAGAAGGTGAAGATCAATGAAAATTCCATGAAGCCGGTGTTAAGAGAAGGGGATACTGTTCTGATCGATCGCTTAACGGTACATCTTTTCCGCGTGAAAAGAAATGACCTGGTTGCCTACCGAATTTCGGACCGGGACGATGGCGCTGTCCACGTAAAAAGGGTAATAGGAATGCCGGGGGATACGATAGAAATAATCGACGGCTTTATCTATGTTAATGACGCTCAGGCGACCAATGTCGGAGCAACGAGCGCATCCGCTAAGGGACTGATCCGCGGGAAGATAAAGCTCAGCTCAAATGAATATTTTCTTGTGGGTGATAATCTTGATGAATCGCAAGACAGTCGTTTTTCCGATATCGGTAATATTACCGCTGAAAAGATAAGCGGAAGAGTATGGTTTATCTCATCGCCGTTGAAACACATCGGGTTTCCGCGCTAGGGGCGGAGGATAGCATCAAAGTGCGGCGCCGGCTGCGGCACAGCGGTTTCCCGAAAAAGTGTTGACGAGTGTTTCTTTATATGCTATTATATAATTGTTAAATTTTATATTGAATCAAAAAGGCCGATTTTTTAATCGGCTTTTTTTGATTCATTTTTTTGCAGCGCATAGGGCTTTCCCTATGCGTTTTCTTTTGCTTTAAAAAAGGAGGTTGAAAATGAAATGCCGATAGGATGCGGGATACGAGCGGGACCTTTAAAAAACGAAGGTTCGATGAGAAAGAATTTATTGATTGGAGAAGCAGGGAATGAAGATGGTTCGGTTAAAAAATTGGGAAGGGAGAGAATATGTATGAATAAAAGCAGGATCGTGAAGAGAGCAGCGGCCTGTGTGCTTGCCTGCATGATGACAATTCAAAGCGCCGATTGTTCCGTTTTTGCATCGAGCATTACGGCAGGGATAGAGCAGATTTCTACTGTGGAAACAGAAATCCCGGATTCGGCGGGGATTCTGGGAAGCGAAGAAGCAGGGGTGGAATCGATTCTTACGAAAAACAACAATTTAAACGGTGAAGAATCGGATGAAAGGACAGATGCAGGGGCGGGGATCTTACCGGATACAGAAGCGGTCTCGGAAGCGGGGAAGTCCCCGGATACGGAAGCGGTTTCGGAAGCGGGGAAGTCCCCGGATGCTGAAACTGATCTGGAAGAGGAAATGGTTTCGGAGTCAGAATCCTCCTTGCCGGAAGAAGAGGGACAAGATGCTGAAGCAGCTCCCGAAGAGGAGGAGAGCCTGGAGCCTGAAGCCGATTTGCCGGGGGAGAAGGCACAGGATGCCGAGGCAGAAGAAGTTTCGTCTCCTGAAGCGGAAGCGCCTTCCGATTCGGAAAGCATGCTTCTTACAGAGGACGAAATTTCAGAAAATGCTTCTTTTTCTTTAACAGAAGGAGGGACTTCGGCTGCGGAGGATGCGAACCGCATTGAAGCCGCTGCGTCTGAAATACCGCCGGTTCAGGCTGCGGAGCAAGCTGTCGAGAAAGAAGAGGAAGACAAAGGCTATGATGATTCTTCTTACGCCGGATTGATCGACGGAGGAGATGCCGGGAAAGAGCCGGCAGCTGAGTCTGTTTCGAATAGTAAACTGTTTAAAACGGAAAAAAGGGCTGCCCTGACGAAAGCCCTGAATAACAGTCCGGTCAACGGAACGGAAAACAGCCCGAATTTTCTTTCTTATCTTGGTCTTGGCGGCAGCGGTGAAGCGTACTACGCCTTTCTTGAAAAGTATTCGTCAGAAGACTATGACACAGGTTTTTTTATGGGGACGCCCTATACCAATACCGTTCATATGTCCGGATCAAATATTACGGAATCGGGCTTTGATGGAGCCTGGTTTATGGCTTCCCCGAGGGGCAATAACCGGCAGGGTATTAACAGCGCACTGCCTTTGAAATACCGGGGCGGCATGAACTGTACCGGTTTTGGTACGGCGCTGTTCTCCCAGTTCGGCACGGAGCAGGGGAAGAATGTTGACGGCCTCCTTCCCGGCAGGCGCCAGAACGGAACCTGTCTTCCGGGCTTCATGAATTATGACTGGAACTATTTTCTGCCAGGTAATCCCGGATTTGGAAAGGTGAAAATATATCAGTTCGGTGATGTGGACAGCGGTTCTTCCGCCGTTTACGGAAACTGGGAGGCTGTCAAGGCTGAGATGCTTTCCTCCGGGGTTCTGGAGTATGGAGACATCATTTACAGCTTTCCCTCAGCTGTAGGAAAATACAATGTATCCGGCGGACAAGACAATCACTGGGGCGTATATCTCGGCGATGGAAAATCGGATATCTATTGGCACTCCGCCTATGGGACAGGCCAGCTGAAAAATGCAAAAGGGGAGATTGTCAGCCTGTATGACTGGAATGTGAAAACAGAGATCTATCCGAAGTACGCTAATTGCGGATACGTCGTAATTAAAGTCGGAGCGAAGCATACAAATGGGTATCTTCAGGTTTTTAAGGAAGTTGCGGTTGAGGACCACTACTTGAATAATCGTCTTACAGGGAGTCTGGGGAAAGAAATATTAGGCCATGCTCCCAGGTATTACATGGGGCCTGGCATAACCTATACAGCATATTCCGATCAGGCCTGCACAAAGAGCGTCGGAACAATGAAATTAAACGCCCTTTATCCGGATGACAGTAAGGAAAAGTTGTCTGCGTACTCCAATGTCCTTGCTGTTCCGGCTGGGACCTACTATGTGAAGGAAACATCTGTCCCGACGACGGAAATTGGAATCACTTTGACAAAAGATAGTACAGTTCATAAAGTGATCGTGACGGAGAGCAGTACGTCGGCAAAGCCTGTCATTGTGAATTCGTTGGATACAGCGCAGTTTGTTTTTATCCAGATCAGGAAAGTATCTTCTGATCAGGATTATCAGATGTCTCTGGCCGGAGCCGAATTCCTGGTCTATTCAGATCATAAAAGTGATGGCAGCCCGGACGCTATTCTTGGAACGATAAAAACCCGCGCGGACGGATACAGCGATACGGGAAACGGTTCTTTTTTTGCTGTTCCGGCTCGTTCTGATCTTTATATCAAGGAGATCAGCGCGCCTTTCGGATATGAAATCAACGACGAGGAAATCCATCTCGTCGGAGGCGTGGACTATAAATGCGGATGGAGTTATCGTAAGAGTGTAACTGTTGAAGAAGAACCTTCCAGGACAAAACTCCAGATCATAAAAGCAGCGGATGACGCTGCAAAAGGAATCGTTACGGGAAACAGCAATTATTCCCTTGCCGGAGCAGAGTTCGCGGTTTTTAAATCCGGCGCCAACATTCGCCTGTTTACAGATAACGGAAGAAAAAACCAGCTGTGGAAATTTGTTCCTCTTGACGGACCGCTGAAAACGAATGCTGCTGGTTTACCACTGGAAGGAGACTATAAAATCGTATCCGCGCTCGCAGACAGCTTTGTCATGACGGTTTACGGAGCGTCCGCGGATTCCGGCGCCAATATTTGTCTTTCCAAGGAATCAAATCATAACGCGCAGTCTTTTCACCTCTCCGGGAACGGCGGCAGTACAGTGCTTCTTACGTGTAAAAACAGCGGAAAGGTTATTGATGCGGAAAGGGCCATGACCTCAAACGGAACAAATATCCGGCAATATAATTCCAATGGAACAGATGCGCAGCAATGGGAACTTATTCCTTCCGGAGACGGTTATTATAAGATCAAGGCTTCCTACTGCGGTCTTGTGATGGATGCGGAAGCTTTCATGCAGACAACGGACGCGGCAGGTAAAACGCCGGTGTATTCTGATTTAACTGTGGGAGATTACTATGTTGTGGAAACCAGGGCATCTTCCGGATTTGAAATCCCGGCCGGGGATTTCACGCCGGCTAATCCGCACAAGGTTGCGATTACAAGCAGCGATCTTATGACAACAAAGGTTGTGACCTGCAAAGAACCAATCAGGAATGCTTTGGTCACGGTCGAGATCACAAAAGAGGATGCGGAGGGAGAAGCGTTTGCTTCCCTTGCCGGCGCCTGGTTTGAGATTCGTTATTATAAAGGCAGTTATTCGGAAAATGAACTTCCGGATCAGCCGGAGAGAATCTGGACGCTGGAAACGAAGGAAAGTCCGGATGGAAGCTATAAAGCCTGTCTCCTGGCTGATTATCTTGCATCCGGCGCTCAAAGTGATGACTTCTATTACTGTAATGGATCTCCAACGGTTCCTTTCGGGACGATTGCTGTTGCGGAGACCAGGGCTCCGGCCGGTTATGCTTATGATGAAGGCAAAATTCTTAAGGTAGTCAAGATTGACGAAGCGTTTCTTTCCGGCAAAGCGCAGGGAGATACGGCCGCCGTTTCAGTCAAAGTGTTGGTGTCAGAAAAGCGGACTCGCTGCGGCCTTTCTTTTACGAAAATTGATTACGACGGAACAAAACTTGCCGGGGTTCCTTTCCTGATCAGGTCCGTAAAGACGGGGGAAGAGCATGTCCTTCTAACCGACAAAAACGGGATTCTGTCTACGGAAAGCAATGCGCACAGCCAAAAAACCAATATCAACGACTTAGCCTATCAAAACGGTAAACTGGATGAATCAAAATTAGACAGTACAGCCGGAGTCTGGTTTTCCGGAAAAGCCGGGACAGACCTTTCGCATCCTGACGATTTACGGGGCGCGCTTCCTTTTGGCGAGTATGTTATTGAGGAGCTTCGCTCTTCCGCAAATGCGGGAATGGCTCTGGCAGATCCGATCCGGGTGAATATAGAGGATGATGCAGAAGATGGTAAAGTGATCGATCTGGGTGTAGTTGTTGATGTGGAAAAAAGTATTACGACGAAAGTCAGCAGCGTAAAAAGCGGCATGCCGGTCTCTTTTGCGGAAAATGACGCAGAATTTACAGACATCGTTACGCTCAGGGGTTTCAAGGGAGACTGTGTTATCAAAACCAGCGTTTATGAAAGCGCATCCAAAGAGCAGCTTGCCTTTTCTGACGGGAAGAAAGAGATAACGACGCGGGTTTCGGCGGACGGAAGCGATCTGACGGTTAAGGTTCCATTTCGCTTAAACGCGCTGGGACTTGCCGGGAAAACAGCGGCGGTGGTCACAGAAGTATCCGATGGCAGCGAAACGATGACTCACAACAAAGACGATTCGGTTTCTTCGGAGAGAATTTATTTTCCGTTAATAAAGACCAAAGCCTCCGCATCTTCGGGGCAATACGCTTCTCTTTCAAAGGAGACGCTTCTTTTCGACGAAGTCATCTGGAGCGGGATACCGGTCGGAATTGAGCTGATCACAAAAACCCGGGCGTATGTTCTGAGAGAGAGCGCAGCCGAAGATCAGGAAATCAAGGAGGCTGCTGTCAGCTCTGCCTATACGAACGAGACGGTGAACGGGTCGCGGAAAGTTGAAATCAGGCTCGATACGGAAAAATATGCGGGAAAGACAATTTACATCACGGAAGAGGCGTATGTGACGTCCGGCGGCAGGCAGATTCTTGTCGCGAAAGAAAACGACAGACTGGAAAAGGACCAGTATATCTATATTCCGGAGCTTAAAACAACTGCGCTGAACGCAGAATCCGGAAGCAAGACGATCCCGGCTTTCGGGAACGTATCGATTCGGGACAAGGTTCGGTTTTCCGGATTTAAGACCGGCGAAAACCTGTCTTTTGTGACCGAAGCCTGGGCGAAAGGGGAGAGCAGCGACAAGGATACTCTGCTTGCTTCCGTGAACGGCAGCCGGATAACGCAAAGCGGCAGCGGCAGCTATGACGTTGCGCTCAGCGTTGATATGAACGGGCATGCGGGAAAAGAAGTATATGTCATGGAAAAGGTTTTCGTTCAGGATAAGCTGATCGCGTCCGAAGGAGGAAGGAACAATGAACAGCAAACCGTGAAATCCGTTTCAATCGGAACCCGGCTTACGGATAAGAAGACAAAGACGAAGACGGCTCTCGGAGAGACGCAGGTGACGCTTTGCGACGAGATTGCTTATCAGGGGCTTATGAAGGGTGAAAAATACAGTATTTTCACCTTGCTTATGGACGAGGACGGCTTTGCCGTCCGGAAAGACGGACAGGTATCGGATATCCCGGCGAAAGAGGCTGTGATACCGGATGAGTCTTTGGATACGAAGGAGAAGCGCGAGGCTGCCATCGAAAAGCTGCTTGAGGAGAATAACCTTATCTACGCGAAGAGCGTCGAGACGGCGGAAGCCTCGGAAGGCAGTTTTTTTGCAGAGCTGACTTTTGACGGCGTCCCGCTTCTGGGAACGAAAGTCGTCGCGTCGGAAAGTCTCTATGAATACGGTTGCGGAAACCTTCTGGCTATTCATTCCGATCCAAAGGATGAAAAACAAACGGTTCATTTTCCAAAGCTTATCACGGAGGCGAAAGATTATAACAGCGGGACGAAGATGACCGCCGCAAACAGGGACGCGTTGATTCTGGACACTGTTTTCTACGAGGCGATGCCCGGGGATACGAAGGTTATAACCGAGGCGGAGTTGTTTCTGAAAGGCGCGGAAGCGGCCGGCGATCAATCACTTGTCCGGATCCGAGGGGAGCAGCAGCTGTCCGGAAACGGCGTCTATACCGTGGAAATACCTTTTGACGCTTCCGCATATGCGGGCAGGGAGCTTTATGTTACGGAAAAGAATTATCTCATAACAGAGGATGGCGCTGAAAAGCTTATTGCGCTGCATGCCGACAGGGATGATCAGAATCAGACCGTGAGAATTCCGAAGATTGCCACAACGCTGACCGATGACAAGACGAAGGGCCATGCCTCTTTTGCGGAAGAAGAGGTTACGCTCACCGATCGGATTGTCTATGAAGGACTGGAGCCGGGACGGGAATACAGCGACTTTATCATATTGATGGATAAAGAAGGCTTTGCGAAAATGAAAGACGGGACGACTTCGGAATATCAGGCAAAGGAACTGAGTATATGCGAAGATGATAAGGCGGAGACGGCTGAAGAGAAAGCGGATGCGATCGAGGAGAAGCTCAAATCCCTGAACATTCTTTACGCCAGGGATCATTTTACCGCGGACGAAAGCGGAGAGACGAGTATCTCCATAACCTATGACGGAACGCTGTTTATGGGAGAAGCGATGGTCGCCGGGGAAACGGTATACTTCGAAGGCGAGCCGGCGGCCTGGCATTTCAACCCGGAAGACGAAAACCAAACGATATGGCACGCCGGGCTTGTGACGACTGCTGAAGACGGGAAAGACGGCTCCAAGCTGCTTCGGGCTGAGAAAAACGCGTTTGTACGGGACCGGGTTTTCATTTCCGGGACGGTTAAAGGCCTGACCTACTATATGAATGCGGAACTCTGGGCTATGGGAGAGTCCTCCGGGGAGGACGAGCTGCTCGCCTCGGTCTCGGATTCTTTTACGGCTTCCGGAACGGAAGAGGAATATATTGCGGAGATTTTCTTTGACGCATCTTTATATGAAGGCCGCAAGCTCTATGTCCGGGAGACAGCAGAGGTCATTGGTCCGGACGGCGAACGCAGGAAAGCGGCCGAAGAGGAAGGAAGAAACAATCCCGATCAGATGGTAAGCGTTCCTGAAATCGGGACGGAGCTTACGGATGCGGAGACGAAAACACATCTTGCCTATGCCGGAAAAGAAGTGATAAATATTGACAGAATCCACTACAGCGGACTGATCGAAGGCAGGACCTACCCGGTAATCGGCATCCTTATGAATGAGGAAGGCTATCCCTGGAAGACAGATGGATCGCTGTATATGGATGCAAAGGCGGAAGAGCTGTTTGGCGGAAATGAGAGTCTTATAGACGGCGTCTCGAAGAAATTTCCGGAAGAAAAGATCCGGGCAGTTGAGGATAAGCTTGGAAATCTTGGCATCATTACTTCTTCTGCTGAATTTACGGCGGAAGCGGAAGAAGGCTATGCGGAAGTGAGCTTCAGCTATAACGGAGAGCTTCTTATGGGAAAAAAAGTCGTGGCCGCTGAGACGGTGTATGAGGAAGGGGAAGTTCTTGCCGCGCATATCGAACCGGAAGATGACAAGCAGACCGTTTATCTCCCGAAGCTGCTGACCAGCGCCTCAAACGGCAGGGAAGGAGGCAAAAAGATTGCCCCCGGAGCGGATACGGTCGTAAAAGATACTCTTTTCTATGAAGGATATCCGGAAAATACCGAAATTCTTACGGTTCTTGAACTTTTTGACGCTGAGACGGACGAGGCGGTTGTCGTAAACAACGCAGCGGTAAAAGCGGAAAAGACTTTTGCTGCAGATGCGTCAGGCAAAGTGGAGATTGAAGTCAGGTTCGATTCTTCCGCTTATGCAGGCAGGCGTTTGGGACTGACGGAAAAAAACTATCTCGTTGTGGATGGAAAGAGGATTTTGATCGCGCAGGATTCCTATAAAAGAAATGGGGAGCAGATCGTTGAAATTGCTTCTTTTGACAATCCCCCCGGAGAAAATGGAAGAAGCAATCCCAAAACCGGAGATCAGACCAATTCGAAGTTATGGATCGGACTTATCCTTTTCGTTTTTCTTTATATGGGTCTGTTGAAAATAAAAAGCATATGCCTGATTTTAATGCGCCGCAGCCAATGAAGCATCGAATCCTTTCGCGCAGTTAAAGGACAGCCGCCGGGGCACGGAGATCGGGCAAAATCAAAAAAGGACATGCTTCGGCATGTCTTTTTTGATTTTGCGGCGGGTTATGCGGGAGTATATTCGGACGATGGCGGCTGAGGGCTGCCTGAATGAGTTTTTTCAATTCCGGGAAGCGGGACTTGAAAAATTGCTCATTTTCTTGTAGCGTAATGATAGGAAGCGGTGTTATAATACAAAAATGTATGTTATCAGGCTTTGATCTGGAGAATTCCGGCTGCGTAAGGACTCACATGCTTTTTTTTGCTCGCTCGCGGAGTTTTTGCGGCAAACGATAGGTTGATTGTCGTTTGTTTTATTGTCTGCTTACGGCAGGCAATAAACGGAGTCATGATAAAAAGGAAAGAGAGGATTAGTATCATTCTTATGAAGAAGCGAATAATGACGTTTCTTTTCCTGTTGCTGTCTTTTACCCTGCAGGCAGGCTGCGGGGAGACGGCGGCTCCGGAAGGAGAGGACGCTCAGGTTATATTTCGATACTATCATTCCGGAGTTGGCGATGCCAGGCTGTTGGATGAGAATTATATTCTGACTACGAGAGATCGGAAGCTGATAGGGATTGATATTGAGAAAGGAAAGATTCGCAGATATAATATAGAGGCCGACTGGCTGGACGTCGACCAGGAGTCAGGAACGGTCTTATATACGAATGCGGCATTTCAGCTTGGGGCAGTCAGACTGGATGAAAACAGAAATATTATTCACAATGAGATCCTTTACTCCAATCAGGAATCCGATTATATGATTGATCCTTCCGTTCTGAAGCTTGGAGACAGCTACTATATCAGCCTGACTTTCGCGAATGGGACGCTCAATAACAGCAGTCCGGAAAAGAAAAACGGGAAATACTCTATCCGCTTTTTTAAATCGGAAGATCTGAAATCTGTTACTTATCTTTCGGATGTCGTCAGCGAGAACAGAAATCTGGAAGACGTTAAACTTGCTTCGGATGGCGAAAAGCTTTTATTGATGTTTGAAAAAGAAACGGTGGACCAGGGCTATTCGAATTTACAGATCTGTGTCAGCGAAGATAAAGGACTTAGCTGGAACAGTCCGATTTCTCTGTTTGAGCTCAATGCAGACTATGAACCGGCTTCCCTCATCAGGAATGGTGACGGCTGGGATGTTTTTTACAGCTCGGATTTAGAAAATCCGGGACAGTCCTATAACGGGGCTTTATTCTACAGGGCCGGTCTTTCGGACGATCTTGAAATAAAGACCCTCAATGAGAGAGTTATTTTGGCCCGGGAATCTTCAAGCAGGGGACAGTCTCCTGAATATGCGCAGAAGGGCGGTATTCTGGGTTATGACGTTCAGATGTTTGATGGGAAAGTGTACTACCTTTATGCAGAAAACCACGCAACGGATGATAATCTCTGCGTCTCTGTTTCTGTAAAATAACAGCAGGAGGATAAAGACAGTTATGTGGGCTTATGAAAATGTTTTTTACCAGATATATCCTATTGGGCTTACCGGCGCGCCAAGGAGAAATGACGGTATTGCCGGAAAAAGGCTTTCCAGAATTTCAAGGATGATTCCTCATTTAAAAAAGCTTGGAATCGGGGCTGTTATGTTCAATCCGCTTTTCGAATCGGAAGGGCATGGCTATGATACAATCGATATGAGGCGTGTAGATACCAGACTCGGTACGAATGACGAACTTAAAGATCTGGTTGCTTCTTTTCACGCCGCCGGAATTCGGGTCATGCTGGATGCGGTGTTCAATCATGTCGGAAGAGGCTTTTTTGCCTTTGAAGATGTTCAGAAAAACAGGCAGTCTTCTCCCTATTGCAGCTGGTTTAACATCAGCTTCGATGGAAACAGCGTTTATAACGACGGGTTCTGGTATGAAGGCTGGGAAGGACATTACGAACTGGTAAAACTCAATCTCTACAATCCTGAAGTAAGGCGCTATCTTGTCGATTCGGCTCTTTTCTGGATTCGGGAATTTGATATTGACGCTTTGAGGCTGGACGTGGCTTATCTTTTAAACCATGATTTCATTCGTCAGCTTAAGTATGAGACGAATGCGGAAAAACCGGATTTTTTCCTTCTGGGAGAAGCTCTTTTTGGGGATTATAACCTTCTCATGAAGGACGGGATGCTGGATTCCGTTACCAACTATGAATGCTACAAGGGAATTTATTCTTCGATCAACAGCAGAAATTTCTTCGAGATATCTTACTCTTACAACCGTCAGTTTGGGTCGGAACCATGGTGTATCTATCAGGGAAGGCATCTGTTCTCATTTGTTGACAACCATGATGTGACCAGAATCATCGATCAGCTTAGCGACGAGAGGAATCTCAGGATCGCCTACGGACTGCTGTTCTCCATGCCGGGGATTCCCTGCTTATATTATGGAAGCGAATGGGGCATTCATGGAAAAAAAGAGGATGGCGATCACGCGCTCAGGCCTTCGGTGGAGCGTCCGAAATGGAATGAACTGACGGATTTCCTTGCGGAACTCTGCCGGGTTCGCGCTGAAGAAACAGCGCTCTCCTACGGCGGTTATCGAAATATGCAGGTTACAAACAGCCAGCTGGCTTTTATGAGGGAATGCAATGGCGGGAAGATTTTTGCCTTCTTTAATTTGGACGATCAGGCGTTTTCTTTTCAGGGCGATTATCTTCACGGGACTTTTGAAAACCTTGTTGATCGAAAATGTCTGGAGCTCCATGGCAGCCTGGCCGTTGATGCCCGGGAATTTGTTTTATTAAAGCTGCGATAAGAAGGTCGGTTAGGGATGTTTTGTAATTCTTTTAGAAAAATATGTGTCTGGGAGCTTATAATTGTTCTTCTGGGGATGGCTGCCTGTGGAAATACAGCGGCCAATACTTCGCCTCTGCATGACGTGACGGTAATCAAAGATGAGGGAGGCCGGTTTGCGTTGGAAGATACATTTTTTTCTTCCGTCTGGAATGAGGATGGAACCATAAACATTTCTCAAATCCCGCACCTTTATTTTTATCCGCTGATCAATGACAGCCGGGCTTTCTTCAATGAAGGTGCGCAAGAGGAGCAATATGCCCGGAACAACAGCAGCCACCTCACCGTTGACGAGTTTCGAAATCTGTTAACTCTTTTGTATGATTCCGGATTTGTATTGGTTCATCTGTCGGATTTTCTGGAAATCAGCGGAACAAAAGATATCATTCACATTGCAATCAAGAAGAACGTTGTCTTTCCTGAAAATAAACGGCCCCTGCTGCTCACGGAAGACTATGTAAATTACGATCAGGGTAATGGGAATATGGGGTTTGCGTCCAAAATAGTTCTTGATTCCGGAAGGCTTTTATGCAGCTACACGAATGCGAACGGGAACCGGAAAATCGGTGAATATGATGCGGTACCGATCCTCGAAAGCTTCCTGCAGACGCATCCGGACTTTTCCTTTAACGGGTCCAAAATGACCCTGGCCATGACCGGATATAACGGCGTTCTGGGTTATCGGACAGATGTGTCTTATAAAACCCGGAACGGACTTAGCGAAGAACAGAAAAAGTGGCTTGATGAGCAGGAGGATTTTGATTATGAAACGGAAGTGGCAGACGCCGTAAAAACGGCCAATGCGCTGAAGGACAATGGATATGAGTTTGCCTGTATGACCTGGGGAGACCGTATCGTCGGATCATCTTCTTTATCGGATCTGAAAACAGATATGGAGAAGTGGAAAACTTCTGCCGTCCCTGTTCTGGGAGAGGTCACAACGCTGGTCATGGGACACGAAAGCGGTTTTTTGAATGGAAAGGGAGCCTATCAGATAGACGCGCAGAAAATGGATTATTACCGGTCGGAAGGTTTCAGCGTTTTCTGTGCTTCTGTTTACGGAGAAAACACAGGAGAAACTTTGAATAGAAATTATGTTTGTTCCATGCGGTTTCCTCTTTCGCCTTTTTCTTTAAGCGGACAGGACGAATGGGCGTCAGGGCTGCTTGAAGGTTTGGAGATACATAAATTTTTGATAAAACTTGACAGCAGAAGGTCAGGGACTTACAGTTATATTAATTGAAAAAAAGGAGGTAAAAAATGGCTGATCGAACAACAGATAACGAAGAAGCAAAGAAGAGAAAGGAAAAAAGAGCTGAAGCGAAAAGAAAAAGAAAGAGAAGGGAACTGCTCATCAGGGCGCTTGTGCTTTTATTCCTGATGGTGATCCTGGCTACCGTGATTATCATTGTAAAGATGACTCAATCACCCAGAATTGATGCGGATGACTCGGTCGTTTCCTCGGTCAGTGAGAGCTCGGCCCTTGAAAGCATTGCCGCTCCTGCGGATCATGCGGCGGAAAGCGGTTTGTCAGAAAGCGTTTCAGAGAGTACGGGCGGAATCGTTCAGGAATCGATTCCGGCTTATGAGGGCGAGACTCCTTCTACGGTCGAAGAGGCGCTTGCTCTCGCCTCGCATATGGCTTCCATGTATGATTATGACGGGGCGATCGCCATGCTTGAGGGATATCCCGATTATGCCAACGAGCCGGCTCTTGCCGAGAAGATATCCGCTCTTTCCGCGGAGAAAACCGGACTTGTCCAGGTGGATGTTTCGACAACTGCGCACGTCTTTTTCCATTCACTGATCAATGACAGCAGGGGACTCATCGCGTCCGCAACCTGTACAGAAGAGCGCGTCGAGAAAAACAATAAGGCCATGACGACCGTCGGTGAGTTTAACGCGATGATTCAAAAGATGTATGAGGCCGGTTATGTTCTTATCAGTCTTGATGATCTTATTGTCCGCACGACCGCTGAAGACGGCTCGGAGGTTTTTTCAAAAAATCGGAACCTCTATCTTCCGGCGGGCAAAAAGCCTCTTATTATGTCGGAAGACGATCTTAGCTATTATCATTCTTATGGCGAGAACGGTGCCCAGGGATACGCGGACCGCCTTGTCGTAGACGAAAACGGAGAAGTCAAATGCCAGTTTACGACTCCGGAAGGCGAGCGGGTAATTGGAGACTACGATATGGTCCCTATTCTGGAAACCTTCCTGAAGGAGCATCCGGACTTCTGCTACAAGGGAGCGCGGCCTACGATCGCGCTTACCGGTTATAACGGCGTATTTGGTTATCGAACGAATGATTATTACAAGGAAGGCCCTGATGGAGAAGATCTGAATGCCGCGCAGAAGAAGTTTTTAAGGGATCATCCGGAATATGACTATGACACGGATGTGGCGGAAGCGACAAAAGTTGCGGAGGCTTTGAAGAAAGCGGGATGGACATTTGCTTCCCATACTTACGGGCATGTGAACGCCACGGATGCCTCTCTTGAAAAGCTGAAGCGGGATCATGAGCGATGGAAAATTGCGGTTGAAAAGGTTATCGGCAAGACCAATAAGATAATATTTGCTTTCGGAGCGGATATCGGTCCGGTTGGAGGATATACTGAGAACAACGAGAAATTCATGTATTATAAAGAACAGGGCTTTGACATTTTCTGCAACGTCGACGGCAATATCGGCTGGACGGAATTCGGCTCCAATTATGTGAGGACGGGGCGTGTCGCGCTTGACGGAGTCAGCATGTATAACGCGATGGATGAAAATACGGTCTCGCATAAGACCTATTCGCATGATTTTGAGGTGCTCGGCATCACGGATATCGCGTCTTTCTTTGATCCGAACAGGAATCCGGCTTATTGCCTGAGTGAGTCCTGAGTATATAAGATGACAGGGCAGCCCGGCAACATAAGCAGAATTTCCGCGCTGCCCGATCGCCGCTGTGTTTTCACAATCTTAAGAAAAAAATAAAAATTAAGGCTTGACGAACCGGATTAGATGGTGTATTATATCCGTTGTAAGGCCGGTTGGTCAAGCGGTTAAGACGCCGCCCTCTCACGGCGGAAACAGGGGTTCGATTCCCCTATCGGCTACGAAATCCCGGAAACTTAGTTTCCGGGATTTTTTATGTCACTGGATATATCTCCTCTGGCATGACAAAGCTCCGCGAGGAAGCCTCCGACGCGCTGACAGAGAGACATGTATGCGTACAGCGGAGGAGAAGAATCGCAGAGCGGTTTTTTGTTCTGTTCTCCATCAGGCTCAATCGGATTCTGTAGTAAAATCTGAGGCAGGTCCTTTTTCGTGAACCTTTCTGCGGTAAGGAAAGGCGGGTATGGGGATTCATACAGCATTACAGCTTGACATTATGATTCCCTGCAGCAGAGAAGAAGCGATACTGGTGCTCAGGAATCATGACAAGTATTTAAAAACTTTTCAGAGGCGCAGGGATTTGATTTATTCGGCGCAGCTTTCGATCGACGAAGCGATTGAGAGTTCCGTTATGCGGCGAAATCTGTATTCGGAAGCTTCCGCCGGGAGAAAAAGATACAGGAAAGACGCGGTTTATGAGGCGTTTGCATATGCGGAGAATCTGGCGGCTGATAATAAGAAGCAGCTGATCAGGAGCTTAGAGGAGCTTAATCTGGAAGAACAGAAATTTTTCAGTTTTATGAGGGCTTTGGGTACGCTCCCGCCCATGGAACAGGAGTTTTTACTGGATCGTTATTATCGCAAATTGAGTCCGGAAGAGATATACAGGAATTATACAGGATCAGAAGCGTCCAGCGGGGCGCTGAATATCCGTAAATACCTGGATAACCGCGCCGCATCAATTTTTCGGCATCTTTTGGAGGCGTGTGATTATAAACCGCCGGAAAAAACCGTTTAGGAAGGCTTGGTAAATGACTCTTACAAAGAGATATCTGTTCGAGCAGCTGGAATCTTTTTTTTGCGTAGTGCTTGCTTTCTTTTCGGGCTCCTGGCTTTGGTATGTGAATGTCAGCAGTTACTGGACTCCCGGCTTCGACGGGACGAAGACTTTGCTGACGGTCGGGGTTTTGTTTGCTGGAGTCTATTATTTTTTCGCGAAAACCTATCAGGCTTTTTTGGTCGGCCTTACGAGATTCAGGGAGCTGATGTTTGGCCAGACGCTTAGTTTTCTGTTTGCGGACGGGATCCTTTACGGCGCCACGTTTTTCTGGTTTCATAATTTTGAACGTTTGAACTGGCGTTATTATCTGATGGCTTATGCGGCGCAGATTTTCTTATCCGCCGTTTATACCTTCCTCATTAACCGGCTTTACGCTTTCTTTGTCGCGCCGCCGAAAACAATCGTCCTGTACGGGGGTAGCGATATCAGCGTTCTGAAAGATAAGTTTCTGCACCACGAAAGACGTTTTGATATTGTCCGCTATTTGCCGGAAAGCTGCGGTTGGGAGGAGATCGAGAGAGCGATTGCTGCTGTTGACAGCGTATATCTTTATGAGACGGATGATAAGCTGCGCAATAAGGTGGTGCTTTACTGCAACCTGCACAAGAAGGAAGTACATGCGTCTTTAGATATTGAAGATATTCTGATAATGGGGTTTGACGTCTCTCATTCGCTGGATACGCCGTTTGTGAGAAGCAAGCGGATTCCGGCAGCCTGGTACTACAGCGGGGTCAAACGGCTGATGGATATTCTTATTTCCCTTTGCGGATTAGTCATTCTCAGCCCAATCTGTTTGCTGACGGCTTTATTGATTTATTTGGAAGACAGGGGGCCGGTTATCTACAGCCAGAAACGCCTGACCAGAGATGGGAAAGTTTTTTCCATTCATAAATTTCGCAGCATGAGGGTTGACGCCGAGAAGAAGGGCGGCGCGCAGCTGGCCAGAAAAGACGATGATCGGATTACTGCTGTCGGAAAAACGATCAGGGCCTTTCGAATTGATGAGATTCCGCAGCTTTTCAATGTCATAGCCGGGGATATGACTCTTGTCGGGCCGAGACCGGAAAGGCCGGAGATGTATGAGCTCTACAGGAAGGAGCTTCCGGAATTTGATATGCGGATGCAGGTGAAGGCGGGCCTTACGGGTTATGCCCAGGTTTTTGGGAAATATAATACCTCTCCGGAGGATAAGTTGAAGCTGGACCTTCTGTATATCAATAAACGTTCCTTACTGACGGATTTTAAACTCCTGTTCTATACAGCGAAGATTTTTATAAAGAAAGAATCCGCAGAAGGGGTATGAGGATTTGAAAAGAAAGAATCCGCAGAAGGGGTATGAGGATTTGAAAATAGACGCCGCGGCCTTAGCCGCGGCGTTTTTGCGGCAAACGGCAAACGTTTTCATTGATTGCCGCAAATGTTCCGCAAAGATGCGTATAAATTCGAATTGGAAGTTTGACGCGTAAGGCGGCACAGATCCGGCGCAGGAAATGAAAAAAACGAAATATTTTTTCGTTTACAATATGTTGTTTTTCATATTTAACAAATGTATAATGATCGTATGATGAATTTAGATGAATGCCGCATGCGGATCGATCAGGTCGACACGCAGCTTATGGAACTGTTGAAAGAGCGTTTTCTTATCGTCGGGGAGGTCGCCGCATGGAAGGAAGCCAACCATGTCCCTGTTTATGATGCGGCGCGGGAAGAAGCGAAGATAATCCGTGTAAGACGGGAGGCCGGAGGAGAGGAGCTGGCAGACTATTGTGAAGAGATTTTTCGCGCGATCATGGCAGCAAGCAGACATTCCGAGGAGAAAAGCCTTTTGATTGGGAAAAGCAAAAAAACGGATAAAGACCTGCACGGGAATGAGTTCAAAAGGGAAGAAGAATAGCAGAACGGAGGTTCAGTATATATGGCAGTATCAACTTTTGCCGCAATCGACGTTGGATCCTACAATGTTATGATGGAGATTTTTGAGGTCAGGCGGAGCGGGCTCAGGTCTCTTACAACTTTGCGCCGGAGGCTCCTTCTTGGACGCGACACCTACTCGGATCATCGGATATCCATGGACAGCCTTAACGAGCTGACGCGGATCCTGAAAGATTACGCCGACGCCATGAAGGAGTACGGCGTATCCGCATACCGGGCCTGCGCCAAGTCCGCTTTCAGGGAAGCGGGCAACAGTATGCTGATCGTCGAACATGTGAAGAAAAAAACGGGGATCACAATTGATATTCTTTCCAATTCGGAACAGCGCTTTCTTGGCTATAAATCCATTGCTTCAAAAGGGGAGGATTTCGCAAGAATCATCGAGAAGGGGACCGCTATTGTCGATGTCGGAGGAGGGAGCATACAGATCTCGCTTTTCGATAAGGATACGCTGGTTACGACCGCCAATCTGCTGCTGGGTTCCCTTCGGGTCAGCGGACGGCTTGCTTCTCTGGAAAATGAGACCGAGCATCCGGACATCCTGATCGATCAGCTCATCAGGAAGGATATTCTCAATTTTAAGCGCATGTACTTAAAGGACAGGAATATTGATACGCTTATTCTGGTCGGTGATTATTTTACAAATCTGATCTTTCAGAACCGGGCGGATATGAACAAGTTTGAGACCCGGGATGAGTTTTTGGGCTGGTATAACAAGGTTGTAAATATGACGTCCCAGGAGGCGGCGGAATATCTGGGGGTCGGAATGGAAGCGGCTCATGCAGTCCTGCCGACGGCGGTGCTTTACCGCAGACTTATTGAAGTCCTGGGGGCCAGCACGGTGTGGCTTCCGGGAATCCAGCTGACCGACGGCATCGCTTATGATTACGGCCTGGAAGCCAGGATCATCAAATCTTCCCATGATTTCGACCGGGACATTCTGACGGCTGCCCGAAATATCATGAAGCGCTATGCCGGCAACAAGCCGCATACCGAAAAGATTATGGAGATATCCGACGAGATTTTCAAGGCGATTCGAAAAAATAATTTTTTGAGCGATCGGGACCGGCTTTTGCTCAAGGTCGCCTGCTGTCTCCACGATTGCGGAAAATATGTGAGCCTTGTCAATGTTTCGGAGTGTTCTTACAACATCATCAAATCAACGGAAATCATCGGCCTGTCTGAAAGGGAGCGGATGATTATAGCCAATGTGGTGAAATACAATACGATTCCGTTTGATTTTCACGAGGAATTAAGCCGCTCGATCCCCGAGGAGGATTATCTGAGGGTGGCCAAGCTGACGGCCATTCTGCGCCTGTCGAACGGACTGGATCAGAGCTACCTGCAGAAAATCGAACAGATAAAGGCGTCCAGAAAGGACGAAAAACTGATTATTGAAGTGGCCGTAAAAGAAGATTTCACTTTGGAAAAGGGGCTTTTCGGCGAGAACGTCGGTTTCTTTGAAGGGATTTTCGATGTGAAACCGCTCTTGAAGATCAGAAAGAAAATCAGCTGAGGGAGGAAATCATGGCTGTTAAAGATGAAAGCACGAAAAATGAGATCAACTACAGGGATCCGAAGTATTATCGAAACCGCGAGCTTTCCTGGTTGGAATTCGATGAAAGATGTCTCTCCGAGGCACGGGACCGTCAGATCGTTCCGCTGTTTGAACGGATGAAATTCCTTTCCATCACAGCGTCCAATCTGGATGAGTTCAATATGGTCCGGGTGGCGTCGCTGAAAGATCAGGTTCATGCGGGTTATACCAAAAAGGATATCGCGGGACTTACGGCGGAGATGCAGCTGGAGAAGATATCCGGGAGAATGCACGCTTTCGTTAAGGAACAGTACAGCGTCTTTAACCGCTCCATTGTTCCTCAGCTTGCGAAAGCGGGGCTCATCCTGCTGGATGATTATACGAAGCTGACGGAGAAACAGTCGGCATACCTGGACCGGTATTTTGAGGAGAATATTTATCCGATCCTGACCCCGATGGCCATGGATTCTTCGCGTCCCTTCCCGCTGATCCGCAATAAATCGCTGAATATAGGGGCCTTGATCGCCTCAAAAGGGGGAGAGAAGAAGAAGGATAAGGAGAAGGCTGAGTTCGCGACCGTTCAGGTTCCTGCGGTCCTCCCCAGAATTGTCAGTCTTCCGGACTCTGAGGACGGCTGCAAGGTTTTCATTTTCATGGAGGAAGTTATTCGAAAGTATATGGGCGTTCTGTTTCAGCATTATGACGTCCTGTGCGCTTTTCCTTATCGGATTATGAGAAATGCAGAGCTCGACGTCGATGAAGAGGAAGCGGAAGACCTTCTTAAGGAGATCCAGAAGCAGCTTAAAAAGCGTCAGTGGGGAGAGGTAATCCGGCTCGAGGTTGACGAGAAGATGGATAAACGTCTTCTTAAGATTTTAGTCAGGGAATTCAAGGTCTCAGAAGAGGATATCTTCCACATTCCCGGACCGATTGATCTCACCTTCCTGATGAAAATGTACGGGATGCCGGGCTTTGACGCTTACAAGACTCCGAAATACACGCCGGCACCGGTGCGGGAGTTTATCGACGCCCCGGATATCTTTGACGTTATCGCTTCCGGGGACGTTCTGGTCCATCATCCCTATATGTCTTTTGACCCGGTGGTCAGGTTCGTCCAGCAGGCGGCGTCCGATCCGAAGGTCCTGGCGATCAAGCAGACTCTTTACCGGGTCAGCGGAGATTCTCCTATCGTCGCCGCTTTGGCCAAAGCGGCCGATAACGGCAAGCAGGTCACGGTTCTGGTCGAGCTGAAGGCCCGCTTTGATGAGGAACATAACATTGTCTGGGCCAAGATGCTGGAAAAAGCCGGCTGCCATGTGATTTACGGGCTTCTCGGCCTGAAAGTACACAGCAAGATCACGATGGTCATCCGGAGCGAAGAGGACGGAATCCGCCGGTATGTCCACCTGGGGACGGGGAATTATAATGATTCTACGGCCAAGCTCTATACGGATCTGGGACTCTTTACCGGCAGCGCGCAGATTGGAGCGGATGCGACATCGGCCTTCAATATGTTATCCGGCTATTCGGAACCGGAAAAATGGCATAAGCTCCTGGTGGCTCCGATCTGGATGAAAAAGAGATTCCTTGCGATGATCGCCCGTGAGAGGGACAACGCCGGGGCCGGGAGAGTTTCTTATATCAAGGCAAAAATGAACTCGCTTTGCGATCCGGATATTATCGAGGCGCTTTACGAAGCTTCTGCGGCCGGCGTTCAGATTGACCTCCTTGTTCGGGGAATCTGCTGCCTCAAAGTGGGGATTCCGGGGGTGTCTGAGAACATTCGCGTGCGGTCGATTGTCGGGAACTTTCTGGAACACGCCCGGATCTTCTGGTTCTGCAATGAAGAGCGTCCGGAGGTTTTCATGGGTTCGGCGGATTGGATGCCCAGAAATCTTGACAAACGCGTAGAAATCGTTTTTCCGGTGGAGGACCCGGTTCTTAAGAAAGAAGTCATGCATATCCTGGAGACGGAGCTTAACGACAATGTGAAAGCTCACGTTCTTCAGCCGGACGGCAGCTATGTCAAGGTTGATAAGAGAGGAAAGACGCTGGTGAATTCCCAGGAGATCTTCTGTGAAGAGGCCTGGAAACGCGTACCCAAGATGCCTGACCCGATTGAAGAGAGGCGTTTTATTCCTGCGGAGCCGCCGGTTTTTGAGGGAGAGGCGGAAGAGGAATGACGGTAGATGACGGAAGATTCATTCTCCATGGGGGCGTCCTTTATATGGAGTCTGAGACGGAGCTTTTTGAGAAGGAAGACGCCTATCTGATCTGCGACAACGGCGTTTCCGCAGGGGTTTATGATGAAATTCCGGAAGAATTCCGCGAATGGCCGCTGGTGGAGGCCTGGGAAAACCTGATCGTTCCGGGCTTTGTCGATTTGCGGGCGAACGCGCTGCTGGCTAATTTCCGGGGACTGACGGGGCTTCTTAAGGGTTCCCGTTCGGCTTTTGAACCGTTTGTCCTGGAGGAAGAGGAGAAGATCGCCTCAGACCGGGAATATGCTGAGAGGTCTTTTGACGCATTCCTGGAGACTGCCTTCATCGGACCGCTGACAAGACTGGTGGTTTCCGGGGGCTCCGATCTGCCTGCGGCGGTTCTGCTTGCCGGGATGCTTGACGAGACCGGCCTGGGCGGCTATGTCGGCTACGCCGTCTGCGATCTCGGATATCCGCCGGACAAAGGCAGGACCCCGGAGTCGGAGCTGAAAAACGCGGAGCGCTTCCTGCGCCGGGTCAGAAGGAGGCGTCTGGCCAATACGAAGCCCTGCCTTATGTACCGTGAAGAGAAAATATCGGAAGCTCTCTTTTCGGGTCTTGAGGCTTTATCTGAAAAAGAGGGCGTGCCGCTTCTTAAAGAGGAGCGGTCCATGGGACTTTCCGGGCGTTTTCTTCCGGAAAATGAATACCCGGATCCTTTGGCTGCTTTTTACGGCCTGACAGTCGGGGCCGGAAAAAGAATCGGCTGCGCCGGGAATTTTGAGCCGGGCGCGGCGTTCGACGCGCTGATCCTGTCGGACGCCAATCTGGATACGATGCGGGAGCTGACTCTGCGGGAACGGCTCTTCAGGGTGATGCAGCTTGGGGACGATCGCTCGGTCGTCGGGAAATTTGTAGAGGGCTGGAAGGTGTTTTAGCAATGCTTCTTGCGATTGATATAGGAAATACAACGGCTTCTGCCGGCCTTGTGAGAAAAACAGAAAACGGTTTTGAGACGGAAAAAAAGATTTCTATTCCATCAGATACCGGTGACGAAAGCGGGAGCCTTTCCTCCCTGATCGCGGAAGCTCTGGGCGTTTCCGGCCGGGAGATCGAAGGGGCTGTCCTGTGCAGCGTCGTGCCCCGCCTTGCCGGAAGGCTGACGGAAGCGGTTGAAATTCTGACCGGAAAATCTCCGCTTATCATTACGAAGGATACTATTGAGGGCTTTTCCTCTTCGGAAGCGGATCTTGTGTCTGTCGGCCGCGACAGGCTCGTAGACGCCGCGTACGCCGCTGCCATTCTGCCCTGCCCGATTCTTACGGTCGACATGGGAACGGCTACGACCTTTAACGTCATCGGGGAGGGCAGGGTTTTCCTTGGCGGCATGATCTCCTGCGGCTTAAATACCGGTTTATGGGCCCTTCACGCGAAAACGGCTCAGCTTCCCGAACTGCTTCCGGAGAAAACGGAAGCTCTGGTCGGCAGGGTCACAAAGGAGTGTATGCAAAGCGGGGCTGTCTTCGGCCAGGCGGCCATGATAGACGGATTCGCCGGCAGGGTGGAAAGACTTCTGGGCCGGGAGGTCAGTCTGGTCATTACCGGAGGCTGGTCGGAAGATGTGGAGGGAAAGGTTCTCCATCCCCATCTCTATGAGCCGGAACTGATGATGAAGGGGCTTGCCTATCAGTATTTTCTTAAAAAGGGACTTGACGGGGGAAAGCTAATACGATAATATGATATCGGTAACAGAAGATGAAATGCCGGCCGGACAGGAAGCGTACAGGTATTGCCGCTATCCGTGAAGGTCATGCCGGGTTTTCATTTTCCGGAAGAATCAGCTATATCCGCATGAGCGGAACGGCATGAGGAGGTAATTGAATATGAAAAAGAACGTTTTTGATCTCAACTCCATGATGCAGCTTGCCATGTTGATCTGCATCCAGTTCGTGATGAAGGCAGTCGGTTTGGGCAGCGTGCCGGTAGGGCCGCTGTATATGAGTTTTCTCACGCTGCCGATTGCGGTAGGGGCCATTATGATCGGGCCGGAAGCCGGCGCGATTCTGGGCGGGGTCTTCGGGCTGGTGAGCTTTAAGGATGCCCTGACGGGCGGTTCGCTCATGACCAGTACGCTTCTGGCGGTCAATCCGTTTCTGACTTTCGTTCTTTGTGTCCTGACCCGGGTTTTGATGGGCTATCTCACCGGAATTATATTCCGGGCAGCCCGGAACGTGGATCGGACCCATACCTGGAGCTTCTTTGTGGGAGCGGTTGCGGCCCCGCTTCTCAATACGGCTTTCTTTATGGGCTTTCTGGTGCTTGCGTTTTATAAGACGGACTATGTGCAGAATCTGGTCGTCAAGTATGGGGCGACAAATCCGTTTATGTTCATCGCCCTTATGGTCGGAATCCAGGCTCTGGTCGAGGCCGGCGTCTGCGGGGTTCTCGGGGGCGCGATCGTCAAGGCGCTGCATTCCGTTTTGGGGTTGAGACCCGCGGCGGCAGGGACGGCAAGATAACAGATATCGTTTTGAATTTTCAGAAAGGACGGCAATGTCAGCCGCCCTTCTTTTTTTTGGATAAAGTGCACAGGTCTTCCGGCAGCTGCTGCGAGATACGCGTAATTTTTCCATATTTTTTACTATACATAATCTCATTCTTGTTATATAATACTAAAGAAGGTATTCCTTCGAAGCATTAAAGTCTTATCAATGAATCACGCAGCTTCCGCGAAAGGAAGCAATAAAATGAAAGGATGGTAGACTTAAAATGGGCAAATTAACTATCGTTGACGTCATCGGTCGTGAGATCATCGACTCCCGCGGCAATCCCACCGTCGAGGCAGAAGTCGTTCTTGAATGCGGCGCAGTAGGAAGAGGCGCCGCTCCTTCCGGCGCTTCCACCGGCCAGTTCGAAGCCTGCGAGCTTCGCGACGATGACAAGACACAATATGGCGGCAAGGGCGTTTCCAAGGCTGTCGCCCATGTCAATAATGAGATCAAGGCGGCGGTTGTCGGTCTTTCCGCAGCGGATATTTACGCGGTTGACGCGGCCATGATCAAAGCTGACGGCACCAAGAATAAGAACAATCTCGGCGCGAACGCGATCCTCGCGGTTTCCATCGCTGCCTGCCAGGCTGCCGCCAAGGCAGAAGGCATTCCGCTTTACAGATTCCTCGGCGGCCTTCAGGGCACCAAGCTTCCGCTTCCGATGATGAATATCTTAAACGGCGGCGCCCACGCTTCCAATACCGTCGATACACAGGAATTCATGATCATGCCGGCCGGCGCCCCGACCTTCCGCGAAGGCCTTCGCTGGTGCACAGAGGTCTTCCATTCGCTTCAGAAGCTCCTGAAGAGCGAAGGCCAGACGACGGCTGTCGGCGATGAGGGCGGTTTCGCTCCGAATCTTGTCGACGATGACGATACGATCGCGCACATCATCAAGGCTATCGAGAATGCAGGCTACAAGCCGGGCGAAGATTTTGTCATCGCCATGGACGCTGCTTCTTCTGAGTGGAAATCCGAGAAGGGCATCGGCTTCTACAAGCAGCCCAAGTCCGGCAAAGAGTTTACTTCCACCGAACTGATCGATCACTGGGAAGCCCTTATCGACAAGTATCCGATCTACTCCATCGAGGACGGCCTGGATGAGGAAGACTGGGACGGCTGGGTCGAGATGACCAGGAGGCTGGGCGGCAAGGTCCAGCTCGTCGGCGACGACCTGTTTGTCACCAATGTTGAGAGACTGTCCAAGGGTATCGCTCTTGGCGCCGGCAACTCTATCCTTATCAAACTGAACCAGATAGGTTCTGTTTCCGAGACCATCGAGGCGATCAAGCTTGCCCATAAGAACAACATGACCGCTATCGTCTCCCACAGATCCGGTGAGACCGAAGACGTGGCAATCGCTGACCTCGCAGTAGCTCTTAACTCCTGCCAGATCAAGACGGGCGCTCCGTCCAGATCCGAGCGTGTCGCGAAGTACAACCAGCTCCTCCGCATCGAGGAAGAGCTTGGCTGCGCCGCACAGTTCCCGGGCAAAGCTGCTTTCAACTTCACGAAATAATACAGCGCATAAAGAGAGCCCCGCATCTAAAGGATGCGGGGCCTCTTTTTTGGTTTTCGCGATTGATCAAAGGAAGATGTATTTTAAAATAAAGAGAATTGCGAGGACGTACATGAGCGCGCTGATCTTTTTCTTTTTTGCGGTCCCGCAGATCAGATTGATGACGACGTAGGAGATGACACCCATCGAGATCCCTTCGGAGATGCTGTACATAAAGGGCATGGCGATGATGCACAGAAAGCTCGGAATCGCTTCGGTGTAGTCTGTAAAATCAATCTTCAGCACGGAAGTGATCATGAGGAAGCCGACCATGACGAGGGCGGGAGTCGTCGCAAAAGAAGGGATTGCGAGAAAAATCGGTGATAAGAGAAGAGAAAGCGCAAAGAGAATAGCGGCCACGACGGATGTGAGACCGGTTCTTCCGCCTTCCGCGACGCCGGAAGCGCTTTCCACGAAGGTTGTCGTCGTGGAAGTTCCGAGCAGGGCTCCGATGGAAGTGCCCACAGCATCCGCCATGAGGGCGCCGGATATCTTCGGCAGCCTGCCGTTTTCATCGAGCATGTCTGCTTTGGAAGCGACGCCGATCAGGGTTCCCAGCGTGTCGAACATATCCACAAAAAGAAACGCGAACATGACGACGAAGAAATTAAGAGATAGGATGCTGCCAAAATCAAGCTTAAACAGCGTCGGGGCCAGCGAAGGGATGGAAAGGCCGGATGAAAAGTCCGGAAGCACGGAATGCATGCCGATAGCCGGGTCGGGCGTATAGAGCCCGCTGAGCTCGCAGATAATGCCAAGGATCCAGGTGATCAGGATTCCCCAGAGAATACCGCCTTTGACCTGCTTTACCATGAGGATCCCGGTTATAATGATTCCGATCAGGGCGAGAACTACGGTGATGCCTTCCGAGCGAAAGGTTCCGTTTTCCATGGAAGCCTTGAAGCTGTAGACGGATACGAGCGTTGAACTGTCTACGATGATCTTGGCGTTCTGAAGGCCGATGAAGGCGATAAAGATGCCGATACCTGTGGAGACGGCGTGCTTCAAGGTCATGGGGATAGAGTTGAAGATCGCTTCGCGCACGTTGGTTATGGAAAGAACGATAAAGACGATGCCTTCAACGAAGACCGCGGCCAGCGCCACCTGCCAGGAGTAGCCCATGTTTCCGACGACCGTGTAGGCGAAATAGGCGTTCAGTCCCATGCCGGGAGCCAGGACGAAAGGATAGTTGGCAAAGGCCGCCATGAGCAGGGTTGCTATGCAGGAAGCGATCGCGGTAGCGGTAAAGACGGCTCCCCGATCCATTCCCGCCGCGCTTAAAATATTGGGATTGACAGCCAGAATATAAGCCATGGTCATGAAGGTGGTGATGCCGGCAATGATTTCCGTGCGGACATCTGTGTGGTTTTCTTTCAGCCGAAAGGTTTTTTCCAGAAAAGAATTAACTGGTTGGTTGGACATTTTATTCCCTCCTCTTAGTAAGATTATAGATGCTTGGCTTCGGTGAAGCGCGAATCCGTTTTCTATCATAGCATAAATACAGCGAACTGTCGCTTTTAAGTTTTAAAAATCATTAGAAAAAAGATGTTGACAAAGATAATAACACGGTATATAATAACATTTGTTGATGCGAAAGACGCTAAAACAAACGCAGGAATGGCGGAATTGGCAGACGCGCAGGCTTCAGGTGCCTGTTCTATTCGGTTAGAGTGAGGGTTCAAGTCCCTTTTCCTGCACGGCAAAGAAGCCGGAATCCGCTGTAGGGTTCCGGCTTCTTTTTATGACGCTGTCCGGCTGCCGGTTCTTTTCAGCGGCTCGCTTTGCGTGAAAACCGCTGTAAAGAGCTGCAGGAATCTGACGGAAACGAATGCCTGCGGAGAAAAGCGCCGCGTCAAAGCATGAGTTTTTTTCTGAGGACTGCAGGGGGGAAATGCTATGGCGCGCCGCGTTTTATCATGTTTCATAACTTTTATGACTGCTTGACACACGACGATAATTCAGTATAATTGTTGTTAGAAGATTACAGAAATAGGACATGACGCGTTTTGCATCACGCCCGGAGATAGGATGGAAGGAGCTGTATGCTGGATATTATAAAGGTAATTATACTCGGTATCATTGAAGGAATCACCGAATGGCTGCCAATCAGCTCGACGGGACATATGATTCTCGCCGAGCAGTTTTTGCGCCTTAATGTTTCAGAGGAATACTGGAATATGTTTCTGGTTGTCATCCAATTGGGGGCGATTCTTGCCGTTGTCCTGCTGTATTTCCCGAGATTGTGGCCGTTTACGAAGAAAAATGAGAAGGAGACCGGGATCTTTCAGTATATCAACCGGCCGAAATACGTCATGTGGCTTCACATTCTGGTATCCTGCCTTCCCGCAATCGTCATAGGCCTTCCGCTGGACGACTGGCTGGATGCTCATTTTTACAATCCGGTTACGGTTGCGGTCATGCTGATCCTCTACGGGGCGGCGTTCCTTGTCGTGGAGAAAAGAAACCGGCGCAAAAAGTCCAGGATCCGCTCGATTCGTCAGATCGACTGGGAGACGGCTTTGTTCATCGGGCTTTTTCAGTGTCTTGCGCTTATTCCAGGAACTTCAAGGTCGGGCGCGACGATTCTGGGCGGCATTCTGCTCGGGATGTCGAGAAAGACAGCGTCTGAATACACCTTCTTCCTCGCCGTTCCGGTCATGCTGGGGGCCAGCCTTCTTAAACTGGTGAAATTCGGCCCGGCCTTTTCTGCATTTGAGTTCTTTTTGCTTTTAATCGGTATGGCTGTCGCTTTCCTGGTATCAATTTTCGCGATTCGTTTCCTCATGAAATATATCAAAACGCATGATTTCAAGGCTTTCGGCATCTATCGGATCGCTCTTGGCGTCATCGTGCTTATCTGCTTTGCGGCCGGCGTTTTTGCCGATTGAGGGGTTTTATGGAAAATAAAAAGAAAACCGTTGTGATCGCTCTCGGACACAGGGCGGTAGGCGCGACGCTTCCGGAACAGAAGACGGCCCTGAAGGCTGCCGCGAAGGCCATCGTCGATATCGCGGAACAGGGAGTCCGGGTTGCGGTTGTTTTTACCGCCGCTCCCCAGATCGGGATGATTCATCAGGCCATGAACGAGCTTCATCTGAATCATCCGGAGTATACGAAATGCCCCATGTCTATCTGCTCCGCTATGGCGCAGGGATTTGTAGGCTACGATCTTCAGAAATCAGTTCGGGCGGAACTGCTTACCCGGGGACTTACAAGACCTGTGGCCTCTGTCGTCACGCAGGTGTTGGTAGATCCTTATGATGAAGCTTTCTACAAACCCACCAGAGCTTTCGGCCGGGTGCTGACCAGAGAAGAAGCGGACGCCGAGGAGAAGTCGGGAAAGACAGTGACCAGAAGCGACGACGGCTACCGCAGGGTCGTTGCAGCTCCTGTGCCCCGGGAGATCATTGAGCTGGAAACGATCAGGACCTTGTTGGAGAATGATCATATTGTGATCTGCTGCGGGGGAGGAGGCATTCCGGTTATTGAACAGGGCGTTGATCTAAGAGGCGCTTCGGCCCTGATTGATAAAGATCTCGTGAGCGGACTTCTGGCGGTGGAACTGGAAGCGGATGACTTTATGATTCTCACTTCTGTGGACGAAGTTTCCCTGAATTATAAAATGGATAACGAAAGAGTGCTCACCCGCATCAGCTCCCGGCAGGCGGCGTCCTATTGCGAAGAGGACCGTTTTGAGGCCGGTATGATCAGACAGAAGTTCGAAGCTGCCATCAATTTTGTCGATATGGGAAGGAACCGGAGAGCGATCATCACTTCGGTGAATCGGGCAAAAGCGGCTTATGCCGGTATGGCCGGGACGACGATTGTCGCGGCCTTGTAAGGTTTGGGAGGATTATGATGGAGCTTATCAGGCTTCTTGAAAAAACAGAGTTTCAGCTTATTAAAGGAGACATTCACAGCAAGGTCAGTGCTATTGTTTTTGATTCGAGAAAGGCGGCGCCAGGCTGTCTTTTCGTATGTATTGCGGGAACCGTAAGCGACGGGCACCGCTATATTCAGGATGTAATCGCGAAGGGAGCTTCTGTTATCCTTGTTCAGGAGGATCATATCGGAGGATGGGAAGAAGAGGCGGAGGAAGAAGAGGGTTATGAGATCCCGGACGGGGTAGCGCTTGTAAGCGCGCCGGATACCCGAAAGGCTCTGGCCGCCGTTTCAGCCGTCTGGTTTGACTATCCTTCGGAAAAGATCAGGGTGATCGGTATTACCGGGACAAAAGGCAAAACGACCACGACCTATATGGTTAAGTCGATCCTTGATTCTGCCGGGATTCCTTCCGGTTTGATCGGTACGATTGAGATTCTGACCGGGAAGAGACAGATTCCCGCTTCCCACACGACTCCGGAATCGTATCTCGTGCAGCAGTATCTGGCTGAAATGGTTGAAGCCGGGATGAAGGCCTGCGTCATGGAAGTTTCTTCTCAGGCGCTCAAAATGAATCGTACAGCCGGGATCAGCTTTGAGCTGGGCGTCTTTACCAATCTCTCGGAAGATCATATCGGTCCCAACGAACATGAGGATTTTGAAGATTATCGGCATTGCAAGAGTCTCCTTTTCAGCCAGAGCCGGGAAGCCATCGTGAACCTTGATGACGAAAACGCTCCTTATATGATGAATGCAGCCGCCTGTCCGGTTCGAACCTATGGAATCGACTCGGAAAGGGCGGATATCAGAGCGGTCTCCATCACTCCCTTCCGGGAAGGAGGAAAGCTTGGGGTGGTCTTTGAGACGGAGGGAGATATTCATTTTCCTGTGAAGCTGTATCTTCCGGGAAGATTTTCGGTTTATAATGCTTTGACGGCTATTTCCATCTGCCGGCATTTCGGTGTTTCCGGAGAGAAAATCCAGGAGGCTCTTTTATCCGCCCGGGCAAAGGGACGGGTCGAGCTGCTGCATGTCTCCGACGATTTTACCCTTATGATCGATTACGCCCACAACGCCATGGCGCTGAAAAGCCTTCTTTCGGCCCTTAGGGTGTATAAGCCAAGACGCCTTATCTGCGTTTTTGGCTGCGGAGGCAATCGCGACAGGAACCGCCGTTTTGATATGGGCGAGACGTCGGGTCTGATGTCGGATTATACAATTATCACGTCGGACAATCCGCGTTTCGAGGAGCCGGAGGCTATCATCGAGGATATCAGAAGCGGTATTGAAAAAACGGACGGCGCCTATACGGCGATTATCGACCGCAAAGAAGCTATCCGTTACGCGATTCAACATGGGGAGCCGGGAGATATCATCATTATCGCCGGCAAGGGGCATGAGGACTATCAGGAAATAAAAGGCGTCAAATACCCGATGGATGACCGCGTCCTGGTTCGGGAAATACTGGAAGAAGATGCTTTACGCTGATGTGATCGTCAATATCTTTACGGATGCGCTGGACCGGCCTTTCAGCTATCTGGTCCCGGAAGAGATGGAGGGCGAAATTGTGCCGGGCTCCAAGGTCATGGTTCCTTTCGGGACAAACCGAACGGTTGACGCATTTGTCACAGGTCTTTCGGACAGCTGTTCATATGATCCTGAGAAGATAAAAAAAATCCTGAAAGTTTATACAGGTGAGGAAACAGTTGACGCCCGTCTTATCCGGCTTGCCGATTGGATGCGGAGAACCTATGGCGGCGTTATGGCCCAGGCCTTAAAAACGGTGCTTCCGACGAAAAAAAGGATAAAAAGAAGGGCGGAAGCTTCTTCCGTCTTCAACGAGGTTCCCGTATATTCACCGGCTCTTTTATCGAGCGGGCAGAAGCGGACCGTCGAGGAGATTTTTGCCGAGTGGGAAAGGGAGCATCCCAGACCGGTCCTCATCCGCGGAGTCACAGGGAGCGGAAAAACCCTGATCTATATGGAACTCATTCAGAAAACGCTGGATGAGGGAAAAGATGTTATTGTTATGGTTCCGGAAATCTCCCTGACCCGGCAGACGGTTCTT
>JAILID010000018.1 GCA_024695465.1 Lachnospiraceae bacterium
AGGCGTCAAATACCCGATGGATGACCGCGTCCTGGTTCGGGAAATACTGGAAGAAGATGCTTTACGCTGATGTGATCGTCAATATCTTTACGGATGCGCTGGACCGGCCTTTCAGCTATCTGGTCCCGGAAGAGATGGAGAGCGCAATCGTGCCGGGCTGCAAGGTCATGGTTCCTTTCGGGACAAACCGAACGGTCGACGCATTTGTCACAGGTCTTTCGGACAGCTGTTCTTACGATCCGGAGAAGATAAAAAAGATCCTGAAGGTTTATACAGGGGAGGAGACAGCTGACGCCCGCCTTATCCGGCTTGCCGATTGGATGCGGAGAACCTATGGCGGCGTTATGGCCCAGGCCTTAAAAACGGTGCTTCCGACGAAAAAAAGGATAAAAAGAAGGGCGGAAGCTTCTTCCGTCTTCAACGAGGTTCCCGTATATTCGCCGGCTCTTCTATCGAGCGGGCAGAAGCGGATCGTCGAGGAGATTTTCGCCGAGTGGGAAAGGGAGCAGCCAAGACCGGTCCTCATCCGCGGAGTCACGGGGAGCGGAAAAACCCTGATCTATATGGAACTCATTCAGAAAACGCTGGATGAGGGAAAAGATGTTATTGTTATGGTTCCGGAAATCTCCCTGACCCGGCAGACGGTTCTTCGTTTTCTGAGCCGTTTTGGAGAGAAGGTTTCATTTCTGCATTCGAGACTTTCAGAAGGAGAGAAATATGATCAGATGCGGGCCGCGAGAAAGGGAGATATCCGGATCATGGTCGGACCGAGATCCGCTTTGTTTACGCCCTTCTCCCGGCTGGGGCTGATCGTGATCGATGAGGAACATGAGGAATCCTATCACTCCGAGCTTACGCCCCGCTATCACGCCCGGGAGACTGCCGAAAAGAGGGCCGGGATCGAGGGAGCCCGGTTGGTGATGGGTTCCGCCACGCCTTCTCTTACAGCTTCCATGAGGGCTGAAAACGGACAATATCTTGGGCTGCTTCTTGAGGAGAGATACGGAGGAGCCCGGCTTCCTGAAACAGAAATCGTGGACATGGCGCAGGAGCTCCGGAACGGCAACCGGACGATTTTTTCTGAAAGGCTGAAGGGAGAGCTTTCCTCCTGCCTTGAGGAAGGCGCCCAGGCCATGCTGTTTTTAAATCGTCGGGGCTATGCGGGATTTGTCAGCTGCCGCGTCTGCGGCTTCGTGGCAAAATGTCCGCATTGCGATATTTCTCTTACCCGGCATTTAAACGGCATGCTCGTCTGTCACTACTGCGGCTATGAGATTCCCGAATACAAGGCCTGTCCTTCCTGCGGGGCTCCTCATATTGGAGGAATTACGATTGGAACGGAACAGGTTGAAGAAAACGTCCGAAAGATTCTGCCAAACGCGCGCACGCTTCGAATGGATCTCGACACGACCCGGGGCAAGGAGGGACATGCCCGGATTCTGCGGGATTTTGGCGGGCACAAGGCGGACATCCTGATCGGGACGCAGATGATCGTGAAGGGCCATGATTTTCCGGATGTTGCGCTGGTGGGAATTCTCATGGCGGATCTGTCCCTGAACGCCCAGGACTACAAAGCGTCCGAGAGAACTTTTCAGCTGGTTACCCAGGCGGTCGGCCGGGCCGGTCGGGGAAAACGGGCCGGAAGAGCGATTATCCAAACCTATCGCCCGGAGCATTTTTCCATTGTGGATGCAGCGGCCCAGGACTATGCTTCCTTTTACGAGGAAGAGATGCTTTACCGCAGAACGATGCGCTATCCGCCGGAGGGCGTCATGCTGACGGTTCTCGGAAGCGGTATGCAATACGAGGGTCTTCGAACGGCGATGCGCTACTTAAGGCTTTTTCTTGATCGGATTGATCCGGAACATTTACTTGCCGCTGTCGGACCGGCACCTCAGGCAGTGGGAAAAGTCCGGGACAGATATCGGGAAGCGATTTATCTGAGACACCGGAATGCGGAGCAGCTTATCCGGGCAAAGGATCTGATGGAGAAATATATACGGATTAACAGGGGATTTGACAGCATAAAAGTAGAATTTAATCTTGAATTTTAGGGGGTTTTTATGGCAATCAGAACAGTGAGGGAAGTCGGAGACGACGTATTGACGAAACAATGCCGGGAAGTCAAAAAAATGACGCCCAGGATTCAGCAGCTTATAGATGATATGTTTGACACTATGTACGCCAGCAACGGAGTCGGACTTGCCGCGCCTCAGGTTGGGGTTTTGCGCCGGATTATTGTACTGGATGTCGGAGAAGATCCCAGGGTTCTCATCAATCCTGTTCTTGTTTCCAGCGAGGGCAGCCAGACCGGGGATGAGGGCTGTCTTTCTCTTCCAGGTAAATTCGGGACGGTTACCCGTCCCATGAAAGTTACGGTGGAAGGGCTGGACCGGGATATGCAGCCGGTTTCCTGGGAGGCGGAAGGACTCCTTGCCCGCTGTTTCTGTCATGAGATCGATCATCTCGACGGTCATATGTATACGGAACTGGTGGAGGGCGATCTTCATGACGCTGCTGCAGAGGAGGAGATGGCAGAATCGTGAACGAATACAGTCAAATGAATATCGTGTTTATGGGGACTCCGGATTTTGCGGCCGGTATCCTCAAAGCTCTTCTTGAAGCCGGATACAGCGTCAGAGGCTGCGTCGCGCAGCCGGACCGGCCCAGGGGACGGAAAAAGATTCCGCTGCCCGGCCCGGTCAGCGAGATGGCGTCGGCTTATGGAATTCCGCTTCTTCAGCCGGAAAAGGTTCGAAGGAATCCGGAAGCTCTTTCCTGGATCGCTGAAAGGGAGCCGGATCTTATTGTCGTCGCGGCCTTTGGACAGATACTGCCAAAGGAGCTTCTTGCGCTGCCGAAATACGGCTGTGTCAATGTCCATGCCTCTCTGCTTCCGGCATACCGGGGAGCTGCTCCGATCCAGCATGCGATCCTTGATGGATGCGGCAGCACCGGCGTAACGATCATGCAGATGGATGAGGGACTTGACACCGGAGATATACTGGCCGGCCGGACGGTGCCTATCCTGCCGGATGAGACGGGAGGAAGCCTGTTTGATAAAATGAAGAGGGAAGGGGCGGAGCTCCTGCTGGAAACGCTTCCCCGGCTTTTCAGGGGAGAGATTATTCCGCTTCCGCAGCCGGAGCAAAGCACAACGGCTTATGCGGGAATGCTTTCCAAGGAAGACGGACTGATCGATTTTTCGGAAGCCGCTGATGTTATTTTGAGGAAAGTCCGGGCTCTTAATCCCTGGCCGTCCGCTTATACCTTTCTTGACGGGAAGCTGCTGAAGATATGGGAAGCGTGCGAGGCTTCGGAAAAGACGGCTCTTAATCCGGGCAGGATCCTTATTTCGGACGGGGAGATGCTGGTTGGAACCGGAAGCGGCCCGATTCGACTTGTCCGGATCCAGCTTGAAGGAAAAAAACAGATGGATGTCCGGGATTTTTTAAGGGGGTTCCGTTTACAGTCGGAATTCCTTGGGAAGCAGAGGAGTTAACTTGATAGCAAATCTTAGAGAAATCATATTGGACGTTCTGCTGGCTATCAATCGGGACGGGATGTTCTGCCATACCGCGATACATACGGCTCTGTCCAAATATCAGTATTTTTCAAAACATGACAGAGCTTTTCTCAGCAAGGTATGTGAAGGAACCGTTGAGCGGCAGATTGAGATCGATTATATTATCAACCAGTTTTCTACGGTGCCGGTTGATAAGATGAAGCCGGTTATTCAGGCTGTCCTAAGAAGTGCGGTCTATCAGATCCGATTTCTCGGAGGCGTTCCTGACGCGTCCGCAGTCAATGAGGCGGTTGAACTGGCAGGGAAAAGAGGTTTTAAGGGGCTTAAACCTTTTGTCAACGGCGTTCTGAGGAGCATATCCCGGGAATCCGATCATATCGCCTATCCGGATCGGGATAAGGAACCGGTTCGTTTCCTTTCGATCACGAAATCCATGCCGGAGTGGCTGGTGCAGTATTGGATCGATGAATTCGGTTTTTTTGTGACAGAGAGGATGCTGGACAGCTTTCTTGAGGAGCGCCCTACGACGGTCCGCTTTAAAACAGATCGGATAGCGAGACAGGAGATACTTTCCTCCCTCAAATCCCAGGGCGTTACAGTCCGGCATGCGCCGTATCTGCCCTATGCCTTCAACCTCTCCGGTTTTAATTACCTGATGTCTCTTGACGCTTTTCAAAAAGGCTGGATTTTTCCGCAGGATATCGGATCGATGCTTGTAGCGGAAGCCTCCGGAGTAAAGCCCGGAGATTTTGTCGTAGATGTCTGCGCAGCGCCCGGAGGAAAAAGTCTTCATATGGGCGATAAGATGGCCGGTTACGGCCGGGTAGAGGCCAGGGATCTGACGGAGGAAAAGGTGCTTCTGATCCGGGAAAATATTAAAAGATCGGGACTGACCAACATTCGGGCGAATGTCCATGACGCGCTGGAGGAGGATGGCGAGGTGCTTGGGCAGGCTGACGCCGTGATTGCGGATCTTCCGTGTTCGGGCCTGGGAGTCATAGGCCGGAAGCCTGATATCAAATACAGGCTGAATCGGGATAAGATTCTGGAGCTTAGGGAACTGCAGCGCCGCATTCTCGCGAACGCCGCCCGTATCGTAAAGCCCGGAGGAATCATGATCTTCAGCACCTGTACGCTGAGCAAAGAGGAGAATCTGGATAATTATTACTGGATAAAGGAACATACGGATCTGATTCCCGACAGTCTGGATCCATATATTCCGAAGGAACTGAGAAGGCTGACGACGCCGGACGGCTATCTCCAGCTGGTTCCCGGCGTTCATGAATCGGACGGGTTTTTCATTTCCCGCTTTCGGAGGAAAGGCGGATGAAGGATAGGGATATTCTGTCCATGAACCTTACGGAGCTTCAGGAAGAGATTGATCGGATCGGGGAGAAGAAATACAGGGCCGGGCAGATCTATGAGTGGCTTCACGTGAAGAATGCCGTCTCTTATCAGGAAATGACCAATCTTCCGGTTTCTTTTCGTTCCTTTATGGAGGGGGCTTTTCCGATTCGCGGATGCGAACAGGAGACCATGCAGGAGTCCTGTCTCGACGGAACCCGAAAATATCTCTTCCGCCTTTATGACGGCGTGTATATCGAAAGCGTATTCATGCGCTACCATCACGGGAATACGGTTTGCATTTCATCCCAGGCGGGCTGCAGGATGGGCTGCGCGTTCTGCGCTTCGGCCATAGGCGGGCTTTTGCGGAATCTGTCTGCAGGGGAGATGCTCTCCCAGGTTTACCGGATTGAAAAGGATACCGGTCTTTGCGTTTCGAATGTCGTCGTTATGGGAACCGGGGAGCCGCTTGATAATTATGACAATCTGCTGCGTTTCATCCGGATGCTTACGGACAAAGACGGTCATCATATCAGCGCAAGGCATGTTACGGTTTCGACCTGCGGGATCGTCCCGGGCATCCGGCGTCTTAAGGAGGAGGATCTTGAGATCAACCTGGCCCTTTCTCTCCACGCGCCGAACGATGAGATCCGGAAAACAATTATGCCGGCCGCCCGCATGTACAGCCTGGAGGAAGTTTTTTCGGCCCTCCGCTTCTATTATGAGAAAAACAGAAGAAGGCTTACCTTTGAGTACAGCCTCATTTCCGGGAAGAATGACAGCCCGGAATGCGCGGCCGAGCTTGCCGAAAGGCTTCGGGGTTTTAACTGCCTGGTAAATCTCATACCGGTCAATCCGGTAAGAGAGCGGTCTTTTAAGGCTCCTGACACTTTCTTTGTGCAAGAGTTTAAGAAACTGCTTGAAAAAAATGGGATTCATGTTACTATTAGAAGGGAAATGGGCCGCGATATTGACGGGGCCTGTGGTCAGTTAAGAAAGAGATATCTTGAAGACGGGAAAATATGAAAGCATATGCAGTGACGGACGTTGGTCAAAAAAGAAAAATAAATCAGGACAGCGTCTATTTTACAACTGAGCCGGTAGGGAATCTTCCAAATCTCTTTATTGTAGCAGATGGAATGGGCGGACATAACGCAGGAGATTTCGCGTCCAGATATGCGGTGAATGTGGTTAGAAAGTCCATCGAGTCCAGCATGGAAAGCAATCCGGTCAAACTTATATCCGAGGGGATTCGCTTAGCCAACGAAGGAATCCTGAAAGAATCGGAAAAACATGTGGAAATGCGGGGCATGGGAACGACTATTGTCGTGACAACCATAATAGGGGAATATGCCTATACCGCTAATGTTGGCGACAGCAGGCTTTATCTTTACGATGGTGAGCTTTCGCAGGTCACGAAGGATCATTCCCTTGTGGAGGAAATGGTCCGGCTGGGGGAGATCAGCGAAGATGACGCGAAAAACCATCCGGACAGAAATATCATAACGAGGGCGCTTGGGGCGGCGGCGGCGGTGGATCCGGATTTTTTTGATTACCGCCTCCATCCGGGAGACATTCTTCTTATGTGTTCAGATGGACTTACCAATATGGTTGATGACGACGATATCAGACAGGTCATCGAGCAGGCGATCAGCGTAAAGGAAAAGGCGGAGACACTGGTTGGAACCGCAAATGACAATGGAGGCAAGGATAATATTGCGGTCATTATCATTGCACCGGATGAGGAGGAATAAATGTTAACAGCGGGTACAGTTTTAGCACAGAGGTACGAGATCGTTGGAAGAGTCGGGTCCGGCGGAATGGCGGATGTCTATAAGGCGAAGGATCATAAGCTGAATCGATTTGTGGCAGTGAAAGTTATGAAACCTGAATTCCGGGAGGACGGGACCTTCATTTCCAAATTCCGCCGCGAAGCGCAGGCGGCGGCAGGGTTGGCGAATCCGAATATCGTAAATGTATTCGATGTGGGGGAAGACAACGGAAATTATTATATTGTCATGGAGCTGGTAGAAGGAATCACCCTCAAGGAATATATCAATAAAAAGGGAAAATTATCCGTACGCGAATCGACCAGTATCGCCATTCAGGTATGTATGGGTCTTGCGGCAGCTCATTCCCAGGGGATCGTCCACAGGGATATCAAGCCCCAGAACATCATTATCTCTACAGATGGCAAGGTAAAGGTGACGGACTTCGGGATTGCGCGGGCGGCGTCTTCCAACACGATCAGCGCGAACGCCATGGGTTCGGTTCATTACAGCTCTCCGGAACAGGTTCGGGGCGGCTATTCAGATTCGCGTTCAGACATTTATTCTCTGGGCATTACGCTCTATGAGATGGTTACGGGGCGGGTTCCGTTCGACGGGGAGACGACGGTGGCGATCGCCATCAAGCATCTTCAGGATGAGATGGATCCGCCGTCCAAATATACGCCGGATCTGCCTTACGCGCTTGAGCAGATCATTTACAAGTGTACGCAGAAAAGTGTTGAGCGGCGTTATCAGACAATGAATGACGTTATATCGGATCTCAAGAAGTCTTTAAATGAACCGCAGGGCCATTTCGTGAGCCTTACGCCCCTTTCGGACCACGCGCAGGCAGGTGATTCGATGGAGCTTGAAAAGGAGGAGGAAAGCGCTGATTCGAAAACGCCGGATAAAAACAGGCGGGAAGAAGAAAAGCGCACGTTTACCTCTACGGACGCGGCCAAGCGGAGCCGGGATAGAGGAGACGATTATGACGACGAAGATGATTACGACGATGACGACGATGACGACGAGGGCATAGGCGGTATTCTGGAAAAGATCATGACGGTTATCGGCTTTGTCGTCGGCGCGCTCATCATCGCGATCCTGATCTATTTTATCGCCAAGGCAGCGGGCCTGCTCGACGGCGGGGGAAATGAAACTTCGGCGTCCTCTGTACAGTCGATTACTGAATCCCTCGAATCCTCGCCTGCCGAGTCTTCGGCGGCGGAATCCGGAGCGGCGGAATCCGCTGAAGCGTCTTCGGTTTCTGAAGCTTCTTCAGAGGAGACATCTTCGGAGTCAGAGGAACCCGAACCGGATAAGATTCCTGTTCCGACCATTACCGGTCTGACGGAAGAGGTTGCCAGGACTGCCGCGAATTCGGTCGGTCTGGGCCTTGAGTATCTGGGAGACGAGAATTCCGACCTTTATCCGGCGGGAACAATCTTAAGACAGGAACCTGAAGCCGGAACGGAGGTAGAGGCAGACAGCACGATTCGCTATTATCTGTCGAGCGGTCCTGCCGGCACGGAAGTTCCCGCAGTTGTGGGAATGACCAGGGCTGCGGCTGAGGACATACTGCTCGAATCGGGCTTCAGCAATATTTCCGTGACGACAGCCAACAGCGAGACAGTCTCAGCCGGAGTTGTCATCTCCATGAGCCCGTCAGAAGGGGAAAGGGTGCAGAGCTCCGCGACCATAACGCTGGTTGTCAGCAGCGGCCCGGCCAATACATCCAGCGAGACGACCTCGAGCAGCACGACTTCCGGCAGTACGACTTCCAGCAGCACGACTTCCGGCAGTACGACTTCCAGCAGCACGACATCGAGCAGCACGACCTCCAGCGGCACGACCTCGAGCAGCACGACCTCCTCTTCTTCGGAGTCCTCTGAGACGGAAACATCCGATAAGATTCTGGTCAATTCCTATACCGGACTTGAAGAAGCCAGATCTGTCGCCGCGGCACAGAGGGAGGGTCTCGTAGTCAAGGTTGAATACGCGCCTTCGGAC